>CAMOHY010000032.1 GCA_946615495.1 uncultured Clostridia bacterium | reverse complement strand
TAAATTTTAAACGAGGCACAAAGGGACAGGTCATGCTGCTCCAGCGCTCCAAAAACACGCGGAACAGGGCCTTTTGTGTCAATACAATCAGCGACGGTGACCCGCTGGAAATTTACACGGACCGGGATGGGGAAGTGATTTTGAAAAAATATTCGCCCATCGGAGAAATGTCCTCTTTTGCCAAGGACTACACGGAATCGCTGTTCCGCTCGCTGGGGCACATCGCCTGCATCGTGGACCGGGATCAGGTGGTGGCGGCCAGCGGCGTGAGCAAAAAGGAGCTGTGGGATAAGCCCATCAGTCCTGATCTGGAAAGCGCCATTCAGGCGCGGCAGACCGTTACCTCCAACCGCACCGGCGGCGGCAAGATCGTGCCCGTGACCAACGAGGAAGACGTGTCCGGCTACACGGCCCAGGTGGTGTCGCCCATCATCGCGGACGGGGAAGCCATCGGCGCGGTGCTGCTGCTTTCCCGCGAGCAGGGCGCCCGCATGGGGGATACGGAAATCAAGGTGGCGGAGACCGCCGCAGGCATTGTGGGCAGGCAGATGGAGCAATAAGCAGAAAAGCAAAGGGGCCGGCGCGGTTGCGTCGGCTCCAAATGTTTTTTGGAAAGGCTTTATTGCAGTTCCACCCGGATGGCGGTTTGCCAGTCCCACAGGCCCGCATCGTCCATCCAGACCAGGTAAACGGCGGCGGGCAGCTTGGCAACGGGACGGAGCTCCTGGGTGATTTCCACCTGAAGGACGCCGCCCTCCTCGCTGACGGTGGAAACGCCGGCGCTGCCGGCCAGGGCGCCCGTATAGTTCCAGGCCAGAGGATTCTGTTCGTTCATGTGGGCCAGGGCGGCTTCCTCGGTCATCACCTGGAAGTTCACGTACCGGCTCAGGTCCTCCAGGCCCGCGCCGTCCGGCAGAAGGCAGCGCATTTCCCCGCGCAGGCTGCCGCCGCTGTGGGCGATTTTCAGTTCGTTCAGCGTCAAGGTACAGCCGTTCACCTGGTAGCTGGCGGAGGCGGCGGCCACCTGGGGCAGCGCGGTTTCCTTCAAATCAATGGTGAAGGAAAACTCGTCCGTTTCCAGGTATTGAAGCCAGCCCGCGGCGGCGTAGACCTCCTGGGCGGCGGCCCACAGGTCGGCGCTGTCGGTAAGCAGCGCGTTGGCGGCTTTGTCGTTACGGGTCAGAATATCGAACAGGTCCGCGTGGCCGTCCAGGCGCACGGGCAGTTTGCCGGTTTCGTACACGGCTTTAGCGTCGATTTTGTAGGCGCGGTCACAAAGAATGGGCTCGGCGACGGGCCGGTAGGCGTCCACCCGCACGGTGAGGACGGCCCCATCCATAGGCGTCAGGGGCTGCTGCTGCGGCAGGGAAAGTGCCCGGTCCATCGCGGGCGGCGGGGTGGAGAAGGGGGCTTCGTCCGGCAGCAGTTGATCGGCCCGCGCGTACAGGCTGACTTCCGTGGGCAGGGCCCGGCCCTCCGCCTGGCCGCCCAGGCACAGGCCGTTCAATGTGTCGATGGCCTCGTCGTACTCCTGGAGGCGCAGCAGGCGGCCGTTCAGCTTGATCTGGCCGATCAGGTACACGGTTTGATTGTCGGTGGGGTTTTTCAGCGTCAGCCCCAAGTGCAGGCTGCCGCCGTCAAACAGGTATTCGTCCAGCGTCAGCGCCGCGGCGCTGGATTGCCGGGTCTGGCTTTGCTGGTTCAAAAGGTTCACCATGTCCTGGGGCGCGTTTTCCTCCGTTTTGAACAGGGACCGCAGGATGCCGGAGGGCAGCAGCGTGGCTGCCAGGGCGGTGGTGGTGGTGGCGAGAATGATCAGGGCCGCAATTAGGCCCAGAGACAGCTTCTTTTTCATGCGCGTTTTTCCTTTCCCATGTGCGATGATTCGCTGGGCAAGAAACGGATTTTCCTGCAAGCCGGACAGGGTGCGGTTCAGCGCCTGCTGAATGCGGCGCTTTTCCTCCCGTTCATTCATTTTCCTTCCCCCTTTTCCAGGGCGGCGCGCAGCCGCTCTCTTGCGCGTGCCAGCCGGGCGCTGACCGCCTGCTGGGATATTTGCAGCGCTTGGGCGATTTCCACGGTAGATAAATCCTGGTAATAGTAGAGCAGCACCGCCTCCCGTAATTTGTCCGGCAGCCGCAGCACCGTCAGGGTCAGTTCCCGGTCCTGCTCGGTGGGCGGTTCGCCTACGGGCTCCGGCAATTGGTCCAAGGAGACGGACCGGGCCACGTAACGAAACCAGGCGGATTTTTTCTGGTCCCGGCAGACGTTCACCGCGATGCGCGTCAGCCACGCCTTTTCGCTGGCGGCCTGCCGCAGGGTGGAGATGTTTTTGTAGGCTTTCAGGAAGGTTTCCTGCACGGCGTCCTCTGCCGCCGCCCGGTCGCGCAGATAGGCGCAGCACAGCCGCAGCAGCGAAGATTGATAGCTTTCCACCATGCGCGTGATTTCTTCTTCCGGGGTACGGTAAGGGCCCTGTACCGTATCCATGGGCGTCACCCCCTTCACCGATAAAGACGAGCGGCAGGAGAAAAATACAACGGAAAAAAACGGATTGTATAATTTCCTTTTGGAAAAAAGAATGAAAAAAATTTGAAGGTTCAAGGATTCTTAAAGGTTTGTATGGATAATGGGTATCATCGAAGGGGAAAAGCCCGGAGACGCAGCAGCGCTGATAACAAAGAACCAATTGAAGCAGGATCGGAACCGAACATGAAGCGTACTTTGAAGCGCGTGGCGCTCACTCCCGCAGTGACTCTGTTCCTGATTGCCGGCAGGGCGGCATGATGGGCGGGCACTGGGCTGGCCGCAAAAGAGGAATTTATTTGCTGAATGCAGGAAAAATAATCGATTGAAAGAATACTATACCCGAAAAATAAGCGCTGCGGGGGGAGACCGGCAGGGCTTTTATAGGAGGATCAGCCTATGTCCGTACGCGCGGAATGGCTTCAGGCGCTGCTGAAGATCGTTTCTCCGGTGCTGAGCGCGCTGAGCGAAGGAAACTTGAAGCAAACCCTGCCCCTTGATTTTCATCCGGACCGGGCGGATTTTGCGCCCCTGGAGGCCTTTGGCCGCAGCATGACCGGCCTGGCCCCCTGGCTGGAAGCGGATGAAAGCGCCCTGGACGCGGAGGAACGGGCGCTGCAGATTCAGTGGCGGCGCATTGCGCTGCGCTGTCTGGACCGGGCCACCGACCCCGCGTCGCCCGATTATATGCGCTTTGCTTCCGGCGGCCAGCCGCTGGTGGATGCGGCTTTCCTGGCCCACGCCCTCATCCGCGCGCCCCGCGCCTTGGGCGGAGCCATGGAGGAGCGGCTTCGCGCCCAGGTTTGCGCCGCGCTGCGCGCCACCCGGAATATTCCGGCCTGCAACACGAATTGGCTGTTTTTCAGCGCCATGGTGGAAGCGGGGCTGTATATCCTGGGGGAGGAGTACGACCTGATGCGGGTGCTGGGCGCTCTGCGCAGCTTTGAGGGCTGGTATGTGGGCGACGGCACCTATGGCGATGGGCCGCTGTTTCACTGGGATTATTATAACAGCTTCGTCATCCAGCCCATGTATGTGGATTTAGTGAACCTGCTGAAGGGGGAAAACGCCGAGATCGAAGCCATGCGGGAGCGGGTGACGCGCCGGGCGGCGCGCTATGCCACCGTGCTGGAGCGCATGATCGGGCCGGAGGGCGCGTATCCGGTGGTGGGGCGGTCCATCTGCTACCGCTTCGGCGCTTTCCACATGCTGGCCCAGGCGGCCCTGGAGCATGGCTTGGAGGCCCAGCTTTCCCCGGCGTCCGTGCGCTGCGGGCTCACGGCGGTTATCCGCCGGGTGATGGGCGCGGAGGATATGTTTGACGAAAAAGGGTTTTTGCGGCCCGGCGTGTATGGCTTCCAGCCGGAATTGGCGGAAGGGTATATCAACATCGGGTCCCTGTACCTGTGCAGCGCGGTGTTTCTGCCCCTGGGCCTTCCCCCGCAGGACGCGTTCTGGGCCCTGCCCGATGAAGCGTGGACCGGGCGGAAGGTGTGGTCCGGCGGGCATATTCCCATCGACCACGCGGAAGATATGTAACGCAAAAAGCCATGCCGGGCTACCCGGCGTGGCTTTTTGCATGAAAAAACGTTTTGACGCGCCGGCGTCAGACCGCAAAGGGCTTTACGCCCTGCACGGCATCGGCAGGCAGGATGCGCCGGTCGTCATGGTCGGTATCGATGAGCACGTAGCGGTCGTTGCCCATGCCCAGCTCCTTCATGTAGGTGAGCTGGCGGTAGCCGTGGCGGCTGGTCATGCGTTCCACCATGGCGTGGCGGTCCTCCGGGCTCAGGGCGTGAATCAGGTCCACAGAGCACTGGTCGATGGCCAGAATATCCACAGAGGCCAGAATGCCAATGTTGGGCGTCACCACGGGCTCGGCCTCCACGCCTTCGCAGTCGCAGGAAACGGAAATGTTGCGCAGCACGTTCACATAGGTGACGCGCTTGCCAAAATAATCGATGGTGGCCTTGGTGGATTCGGAAATTTTCTCCATCAGCTCTTCTTCCGCCACGCCCCAATCGTTATCGTCCTTTTTGTGAATCATGGCCTTGCCGATGCGGCCGTCGGCGCAGCCGATGCCGATGTTTTTGTTGGAGCCGCCAAAGCCGCCCATGGTGTGGCCCTTGAAATGGGTAAGCACCACCAGGGAATCATAGGAAAGCATATGGTCGCCCACGCTCATTTCGGTAAACCATTTGCCGCCCTTTACCGGCAGCATGGCGGTGCCGTCCTCATCCATGATATCCACGGTGGTAAAGTCCGTCCAGCCGTTCACCTTCAGGGTTTCCCGGTGCTGCTCGGTGGTATAGCGGTCGCCGCTGTAGAAGGTGTTGGTTTCCACAATGGAGGCGTCGGGCAGCTCTTTTTTCAAAAATTCCTTAATCCAGGCGGGGGGAATGATGTTGGGGCCGTGCGGTTCGCCGGTGTGCAGCTTCACGCCTACCCGGCCGCAGATCTGCGCGTTCACCCGTTCATACAGCTTCATGAGGCCCTGGGGGCTCAAATCCCTGGTGAAATAAACGATGGATTCGTTGCCGGTACGCTGTTCATAAGGCACATATTGGGTTCCGTCATGTTGATAAGGATTCTGGCACATATGTTTCACGTCCTTTCCTTGAGCAGAAAAAAAGAAATTTTTGTTCGCATCGGGGCTTCCTTCGGGAAGCGCCCGCTGCGTTTATTTTACCCACAGAAACGCCGCGATGTCAAATATTTTTTTCAGGGTCCTGGTTGGTCGCCGGCCTCACGGGGTCCAGAATTTGCCCCGTTTCCCAGTCCACCACGCGGTCGCCCCTGGCGCCGTCCTGGAAAAGTATGGCGTAGTAAACGCCCAGCCTGCCGCCCAGCGTGTCCGCGGGCACCAGCTGCAAAGGCAGGGCGCCGTCCAGGGTCATGGCAAGGGGTTTTGCCTGGCCCTGGGGCGCGGAGCCGTCCGCCTGCACGCCGCCGCGGCGTATCCAGCGTTCCTGTACGGTTAGGGGCGCTTCGTTCACGTAAATGTTGGTGCGGTTATCAAGATAATCCGAAAGGTAGAGCCGGATTTGGCTGTCCACCAGCCGGGCGCTGCCCGGCGTCAGGTCCGCCGTGAGCTGGATTTCGCTGAAGGCGGCGTAGGCTTCGTCCTGGGAAGGCAATCCGCCGCCGTAGGCTTCCTGGTTCCGGTAGAAATAGAGGGGGTCCGCCCGCAGCTCCCACAATCCGCCGCCCTGCGGGGTTTCATCAATGGCCAGCACGAATTCGCCCGCTTTCAGGGCCAGGCCGGTGAGCTGGCCGGAAAATTGTCCGTCCGCCTGCCGCTGCATGGCGGCCCAGGAAATGATGTGAGCGGCCAGGTATTCCAAGCCCGCGCCGTCCCCTTCCTCCCCCTTTTCCCAATCCACCAGGCAAAGGCCCAAGCTGATCCGGTCCGTTTTCGCCGCTTCCTCAGGCGTCAGGGGAGGCGTCAGGGTCAGGGGGTGGGCACGCTCAGGCTCCGTTAGCGCTGCGCTTTGCGGCAGCAGCATGGGTTCATCCGGAAATACGCCGGGCTCTACAACCAGCGTACCGGCGGGGAAATAGACGCCGCCCTCTTCTCCCAGGCGCGCCCCCTCCGGAAAGGAAATGCTTACGGGGAGCGTTACGGCGTTGCCCAGCTTAAAGGATAAGCTGAGCTGCTGGACAGCGCTGCCGCCGGAAAGGCCGTCCGGCTTTTTGCACATCAGGAACTGGGTGGCGCTGGTATGGGGAGGCAGGGTGATGGAATCCCCCGCGGAGAAGCGCACGCTGAGGCCGTTCATCTGGCGGCGGATCATTTCCAGCAGCACGTAACCGTCCGAATCGTTGCGCAGGTGCAGGGCCAGGGCCGCGCCGTCGTTGGCCAGGAAAACGCCCTCCAAGGAAGCGGACACCTGCCCCTGCAGCAGCGGAGCCAGGAAGGGCTCCTCCAGGCCGGATGCGGCCAAGGGCAGCGGCGGGGAAAGGGAGAAGCTCACCTGGCAGGCGGGCTCGGCTTTCCAGTCGAGCAGGCCCAGGTACAAATCCACCCGGTCCACAGCGGTGAAGCCGCTCCGCTCCACAGCCCGGTCCATATTCATTAGGTACAGCTTGTTATAGTTGCCCACGTTCAGGTCGTATACGCTCAGCGCCTTCTGGTTTTCGGCGGTAAAGAGGAAATAAGCGTCGGTAAACGGCGCCAGGTGCAAGGTCAGGTTCGTGTAGTTTTTACTGGCGCGGACGCCGTTGATAAACGCCCGCACCTCCTCCGTCACGGCCTGGTCCGTGCCGTTTTGCACGTGCAGCAGGCCGGTGAAATCGCCCTCCGCGTTCTGGGCAAAGCGCAGCAGCTGCCAGTGGCAGCCGTCTCCCTCCGCTTCGGCGATGGGCGCTGGGGCGGTGGGCGCGAAGGCGGAAACATCGCAGTCCGGCGTTTCAAAGCGCAGGGGATAATACCGGTAGGGGTCCGAATAATTGGTCTTTTCGTGAACCTCCACCGTCAGCTCAATGGCGCTGATGCGCTCAAGATTCATGAGCATTTCTTTTTGAAGCAGGACTTGGCGTTTCTCCTCCGTCCCCGGCGCCAGGGTGAACAGAATGGATTCGTCAACCGTTCTATTTCCGTTGAGGACCAGATAGGGGACATGGAATATCATTTCCTTGTCCGTGGTGTTTTGAAGGGTAAACGTAAGCGCCAGGCAGGGCTGCTCCTCTGTCTGCTGGAGAACGGCGCTCAGGCCCAGGGCGCCCTCTTCCAAGTTCAGAAGGCTTGGGACAAAGGAAACGGCGCTTTCCTTGGGGTTTTCCATGCGGATGGGCGGGGTGGAATACACGTTTTGCTGCAAATCCGTCACCTGGAAGGCGGCGTACAGATCCGCCGGGGTTTTCTGGCTGAACATATGGAGATGCCAGCGGCTGGGCAGCTTGATGCCCCTGGCGTAGTAGCCCGGAAAGCTTTCCCATTCGTGGAAGCCGGGCAGAGGATCCCGGTCCGCTGGCAGGGTATGGAGGAAGGAATGGAAAAACAGGTTGGTGAACCCCTCCTCTGTAAAGGCGATACGGTTGGTAAAGGTGCCCGACACATTGTCATACACCCGATAGCGTACGATGCGCAGGTCGCCCGTTTCCTCATCCAGCTCGCAGTAATAGGCCACCAGGGTGTCGTCCTTGCCGCCCAGGCGGCCGGAATAATCCTTGTATTCCGCCTCAATTACGTAATACGCGCCGTCGTCGGTAAACAAAAAGCTGACCGGGCCGCTCAGGATAGCGCCGTCCTCGTCCACCACGTACAGGGTGCGGCCCTGGTAGGAGGCGGTGAGCAGCCCGTTTTCGTCCATAACGGCCGTTTCTGTGGATACGGGGGTGTAGGCGCCCTCGGAAAAGCTGCCCAGGCCGTCCAGCACCAGGAGCTGGGCTGTGGAAAACTCCGCCTGCTGCTCCGGGGTCAATTGCAGGGAAAAGGTGTGGGTCCCGTTTTCGTCAAAGCCCAGGTCGCGGGCGGCAAGGCCCCGCCAATCCGCCAGCGCTTCCCCAATGAGCAGCGCGCCGAACCGGTCCATGTACCGGGAATAGCCGGGGCTGAAATTCAGCTTGCGGTAAATTTCTCGCCAGGCTTCTTTATAGCGCAGCTTATTGTGATACGGATGATAAACCGACAGGCCGTTGGCCCCCTCTTCGCTGGAGCGGCTGTATACCACCGCTTCGTCCAGGGCGGCGGACAGGGGCGTGGCGCCGTCGCCGTAATGGGAAATCAGGTCGCTTAAGTCCACCAGGTCGTAGCTGTCGGTGCTCAGGCCGCGAAGGGCCCGGCCAAAGCTGGTGGAGGCCATGCGCAGTCCGGACAGGCGGGCGAAAGCGTCGGTGTTCAATTGATCGCCGATGGGCTGGAAAAAGGCGTCCATCTGCTCCGTCACCGTTTGAATCTTGCCCAGGTCCACGCAGGCCATGGTAAGGATTTCGCCCGTGCTGCCCAGGCTGTCAAAATACTGGTCGATGATGCGGCGTCCCGTGTCCGCCCCGTCCGCGTCCCGGTGGAGATCGGAAAGAAAAGCGTAATCCCAGCCCTTGGCGGGCTCCGTCTCCTGGGAGGCGATCATGTAGCCGGCATAGGGAACCAGGGCGGAGGCCAGCTCCACCGAGCTCATCAGGCAGGCGTCAAAGCCGATCCAGCAAAGCTTTTCCTCCGCAAAGGGGGAGGCGGCCAGGGCGGAAACCAGTTCCTCCAGGGTCAAATGGTCCATATCGAAGGTTTCGTCCCAGCACAGGCCCGCCACCGGCCCGCCGCCATGGTCCCACAGCACCAGGGCAAAGCGGCCTCCTTCCCCTTGCCGGTAGCAGTAATCAAGGAAGCGGGCCAGGGTGGCGCTGTCGCCCATGCTTTGGGCGTCCATGCTTTCCCGGAGCGTCAGGCGCAGTCCGCCGCCGTGGGCCTTGGGGGAAAGGCTGTAAATGCTGGTGCCCGCGGCGGAAATCAGGGGGTTCGCCCAGGCGCGGCTGCCGCCGGTCATCAGGAACACCTGGGTGCTGTCCGGGTCCAGGCGGGAAGAAAGCATTTCCTGAATATCGTCCGTGGCGGAGCCGTAGACGCTTTCCAAATTGCTGCCGCACATATAAATCATCAGGGTCAGCCGCTGGGGGCCGCTTTCCTCCCCATGGCCCCCGCAGGGGAGCGATAGAAGAAGCAGCAGACATAAAAGAATCATTTTTTTCATAGGCGATCTCTCCTGACCGGTTTATGCGCACGAACAAAACGTAATTCATTTTTAATTTGACGCGGGGCGGCTTTTTTCCTGCTTTTGCCTGCCCGCTTCTTTTTTGGCTTGTTTTTGGACGGGGGATGGATTACAATGACAAAGGACCAATCGCTGTCGAAAGGGGGAATGGGCCATGACCCCACGGCCCGTATACCGCTGCCATGACCGGGCGCTGCTTTCCAGCCCGCCGGAGGGAAACGAACAAATCCTGGCCCTGGCGGACGCCTGCCGGGAAAAGGCGCGGGCGCTGATCCGAGAGGGAAAATTAATGACCGCGGCGCTGTATTTCTATGGCCGCCAGCTGTTTTTGTACTATGAAGCTTTAGGGGAGGAATTGCCGCCGGAATGCTTCATGGGTCCGCTGCACCCTGCGCTGACGCCCTGGCCCCAGAAAGAGCAAATGTGCGATTGGGCCAGGATGTACCATATTTATTGGCACTGCGAACCCAGGGACGAGCTGGATTGGCGGCGCGACCCCAAGCCCCTGCGCAGGCGGGGCCGCATCGCGTATTTAAAGCAGGAAAACATGTTTGAATACGTGTATCACCACTTTGCCATCGTGCGGGAAGGGCTGCTGCGGGGAGACAAATATATGTCCATCGCCCTGCATGAGGATGTGCTGTTCAGCTATTTTGAGGAGCCCCGCTCCTGTGTGAATATCCGCCGCACCCAGGCGGGGGAATCCCAGGCCATTCAGGGCTGGCTGGACGCCGTGCCGGAGGACCATTTTATCCGCCTGCCGGGCAGCGAAGGGCAGAATTTTCTGCTCCTGCCGGCTTTGTTTGCCGTGGGCCAGGGGGATGAAGCGTAATGGAGGAAGAAAACAGAAAGGATTTCCTGCGCCTGCTGGACGCGCCGCCGCGGGAATATTCGCCCATCCCCTTTTGGTTTTTAAACGATGAATTGGACCATGAGGAAATCCGCCGTCAGCTCAGGGACTTTGCGGCCCATGGGGTCTGGGGCGTGGTGCTGCATCCCCGCATGGGCCTTGACGAAAGGATCGGCTATTTGTCCCCGCTGTTCTTTTCCTATCTGCGCACGGCCATTGAAACGGCGGCGGAGATAGGCATGCGGGTGGTGCTGTACGACGAGGGCATGTACCCTTCCGGCTCCGCGGGCGGAAAAATCGTGGAGGAGAATCCGTCCCTGGCCAGCCGGGGCCTGGGCCTGACGCCTTCCCCCGCGGCGGGGGACCGGGTGCTGTGCCAGGCCGCCGGGGGCTTCCTGGTGGAACGGTTCAGCGGCGGCACCATCCGGGGCGTGCATTTCGGGGAGGACGATGGGGAAGCCCGCGCGCCCCGAAGCGCCGATATCCTGAATCCCCAGGCGGTGGAGCGGTTCATTTCCCTCACCCACGAGGCTTACTTTCGGGAATTTGGGCCCTGGTTCGGCAGCACAGTCATCGGGTTTTTTACGGATGAGCCCAGCATCCTGGGCCGGAACACCCAGGGCCTTTTCCCCTGGACCAAGGATTTTGACGCGGTGTTTACCGCGGCGGGCGGCAGCCTTTCCGGCCTTGCGGCGCTGTTTTCCGGGGAGGAAAACGGGGATACCCGGCTTTATCACCGCCTGATTCTGGAGCGGGAGGGCCAGGTGTACTACGCCGCCCTGTCCCGCTGGTGCGAAAGCCACGGCATCGCCCTCATGGGCCATCCCCACCAAAGCGACGATATAGAGGCGCAGCGCTATTTCCACGTACCGGGGCAGGATTTGGTATTCCGCTGGGTATCCCCGGAGGGCGGCGGCACCCAAGGCATGGACAGCGTGATGGCCAAATGCTCCGCCGACGCCGCCCGGCTCATGGGCAGGCGGCGGAACAGCAGCGAGTGCTTCGGCGCCTGCAACCGCCAGGGCAACCCCTGGTATTTTACCGGCGGCGACATGAAATGGTACATCGATTATTTGGCCGTGCGGGGCGTGAACCTGTTCATTCCCCATGCCTTCTATTACAGCCTGCGGGGCCGTCGCTGCCAGGAGCGGCCTCCGGATGTGGGTCCCGGCAGCCTGTGGTGGCCCCATTACCGGCTGTGGGCGGATTATATGGCCCGGCTGTCCTATCTCATGACGGACGCCGTGCTCCGCGCGGAAATTGCCGTGCCCTGCCGCAACCGCCAGATGCACCCGGAGCGGGTTCGGCCCCTGTTTGAAAGCCAGCGGGGCTTCCAGTATCTGCCCGAAAGCGTGTGGCCGGAATGCCGGGAAGCGGATGGAAGGCTGATATGCCGGGAGAAAGTGTATAAAGCCGTGGTGGGGGAGGCGGACGCGTTTCCGCTTGTTCCCCACGGCCTGGAAAACGCCGCGCCGGACTGCCTGTGCGCGCCGCCCCAGCCGCTTTTGCGCTGCGCCCGGTTTAAAAAGGACGGGCGGGAATGCTGGCTGCTGGTCAATGAGGGCGAGGCGGCCATCCAATGCGAATTGTCCCTGCCGTGGAGCGGGCCGCTGGGGCAGTATGACCTTTGGCGGGGCCGGGCATTCCGCTGGGAGGCGGGAGAGCGGCTAAAGCTGAACCGGCGGGAAAGCCTGCTGTTGTTTTCCTGCGAAGAGGAGCGGGAGTGGGCGCGGCTGCCCCGGAAGGAAAAGCCGGCCTCCCTGCAGGCGGATTTTACCCTGCAAAGCCAGGATGGGCGGCGCGCCCAAAAGACCTATGCGGCCCAGGTGCCCCGCCAGCGGGAGGACGCGGAGCTGACCGTGCACGCCGAGGAAATGGCGGAATTGTACGCAAACGGCCGCTTCCTGGGCGTATCCTTCTGGAACGCCCACACCTTCCTGATTCCCAAGGGGGTGCTCGCGGAGGAGCAAAACACCCTGACCCTGCGCGTGACCGGCAGCAGGGCCAACCAATACGGCAGGCCCGTTCCCTACGGCCTGCGCCCAATTGAAGGAGGAGAAGAAACATGATCGCTCAATACCCGCCCATGGGCTGGAACAGCTGGGATTGCTACGGCGCCGCGGTGACGGAGGACACCGTGCGCAGGAACGCGGACTATATGGCCCAATATTTGAAGGAATACGGCTGGGAATATGTGGTGGTGGATATTCAGTGGTACCAGCCCACGGCCCAAACCCATGAATATGAAGCGTTTTCCGACCTCGTCATGGACGGCTTTGGCCGCCTGACCCCGGCGGAAAACCGCTTTCCCAGCGCCGCCGGCGGCAAGGGATTTGCTCCGCTGGCGGATTACGTGCATTCGCTGGGGCTGAAATTCGGCATTCACATCATGCGCGGCCTGCCCCGGATGGCGGCCCACCGCCGCCTGCCCATTTGGGGCAGCGATTACCGGTGCGACCAGGCGGCCAACCCCAATTCCGTCTGCGCCTGGAACCCGGATATGTACGGCCTGAAAACGGACCTGGCCGCCGCCCAGGCGTACTACGACAGCATTTTCCGTTTGTACGCCTCCTGGGGCGTGGACTATGTAAAGTGCGATGATATCGCGCGGGAATATCCCCACTGCAAGCGGGAAATTGAATTGATTTCCCAGGCCTGCCGCTCCTGCGGGCGGGAAATCGTGCTCAGCCTTTCGCCCGGACCCGCGCCCCTGGAGCAGGCGGAGCATTTGAAAAAATACGCCAATCTGTGGCGCATCACCGATGATTTCTGGGATGAATGGCGGCTGCTCAAGGGCATGTTTGAACGGGCGGAAAAATGGTGCGTCCATGCGGGCCCAGGCCATTGGCCGGATGCGGATATGCTGCCTGTGGGCGCCCTGCGCCAGTGCTACGGCAAGCCGGATTGGACCCATTTCACCCAGGCCGAGCAGCGCACCATGATGACGCTGTGGTGCATGCTGCGCTCCCCGCTCATGATTGGCGGCGACCTGCCCAAGAACGATGAATTTACCTTGAAGCTGCTCACCAACGGCCCCCTGCTGGCCATTGAAAAGGAAGCCTGGTGCGCCCATCCGGTGCGCACCACGGAGGAATGCAGCCTGTGGCTGGCGCCCCGGAAGGACGGCGCGGGCTGCTACGCCGCGGCGTTCAACCTTTCCGACGAAGAAAAGCAAGTGGCGTTCCCTTCGGAAGCGCTGGAGGGCTTTGCCGGGCCCGCGGAAGAATTGTGGACCGGGAAAGAAGCCCATGGCGCTTCCCTGAGCGCGCTCCTTCCTCCGCACGACGCGGCGGTGTGGCTGGTCCGGCGGTAATAGGGAAAACCAAGCGGCATATTGAAAAAAGTTGGGGAAAGGCTGCAAGCTGAGTCCCAGGACCGGCAAAGCCGGTCCTGCTAGAGCATCGACAAAGTCGATGCTCTGCCATCGAAAGCCTGCAAGCAGTCTTTCGATGGAAACATCAATTTGCTGTAAAATGGCATTTCCAGGCAATTCAGCCTGGAAATGCTCATTTTACGGCCGCAAATTGATAGCGGAAGCAACATTCTGTTGCTCCTCGGACCGGCAAAGCCGGTCCTGCGGATTGTTGATGAAAGGGCTACTGCCCTTTCATACTTTCCTGGAGGTTTGTCGACAGTTTGCCAGGACCGGCAAAGCCGGTCCTGCGGATTATTGGGGCTGTCTCGCAAACAAAAAAGCGCACAAAAAACATGACGGGAAG
>CAMOHY010000031.1 GCA_946615495.1 uncultured Clostridia bacterium | reverse complement strand
CAATCCACACTTCTTTATAGGTGGCGGTGCACACCTGGGGCCAATAGGGAATATCTTCGTTGAAATAGCTTTGAATGCCCACCGGGAGCTGGCCCACGGTCTGGCCGGGCTGCACGCAGTATTCGTTGGTCCAATCATAGCCCTCGCCAAAGAGCAGCGATTGGGCGAAAGGATTTTTCCCCACCACCCATTGCAGCTGATGCTCTACCAGAGCGAGGGCGTCTTGGTCTCTCACGGCGCGGGCGGCCTGAGCCAAGGCGCTTGCCTGGGACAGAAGCACGTTGCAGTTGCCCCGGAAGGAGAACCATACCGGGAATCTGCGCAGGTAATAGCCCTTTCCAAGCGGGATACCGTTTTTCACCTGAGAAGAAAAGTCCTTCAGGCATTCATCATCACAGGCGATGATGCTGCGTTTGGTTGCCTCCGGCCAGCATTCCGCTTCTTTTTCGTGGTAAACGCCCTCCGGCAGCATGTACCAGGGCGCGGTATACTGGGCAATTTGCTTGGAATAATCGCAGTACAGCGCCAGGGAGCTTTGCCATTCCCCGGCGTCGGGATGATGGGGAGCAAGGCGCAGCAGCAGCGCCAGGCCCATGGTTAAAAACTGCTCGTAGGAATGATGGGCGTGATGGCTGGGAATCTCATGCGCTTCGGATTTCCAGAAAAAGCCGCGCAGCGGAATGTCCCAATCGGGCTTTTCCCGCTGTTGGCAATCCATCAGCTTTCGGGCGTAGGAAACGGCGGTGTCCAGGTATTCTTCCTCGCCTGCCGCGGCGATTTGGGCTGCCGCGGCGCAGGCCAGGGCGTAAAGCTTTAGCGGCTCATTGCCGCTTCTGAAAAACAGCGAATGCGTATCCTCCCCAGCGTTTTCCTGCTGCCGCCAGGCCGCTTCCGCGAAGTGGAAATCCTCTTTGGCAGTTTTCAGGCTGTAAGCGGCGTAAGCAGGATCGGAATCCCGAAGCAACCGCGCGCCCAAGGCCTGCGCGCAGGCGGCGGCAAAATTGGTATGGGGGTCCGGGGCGGGTTCGCTGCTAAGGTCATCCTGGGTGCCGATGATGCCGTCCGTCCAGATGGACAGGGAGGAATACTGGGAGCGGTAGCCGTCGCCAAACCGCATTTTCAGCACATAGGCCAGGCCCCAGCGCGCTTCCTCAAGCACCCGTTCGTACAGCTTACGGTCCAGCCCATCCCGGCCTTTTAAGCGTTCCGCCAGGAGGAACAGGGCGATGGTGCCGTTGCAGGTGTTGCCCATGCCCTGGGCCAAATCGGCTGCGTCGTGCCAGCCGCCGTTGGCGGGAATAGATTGGCCGTTGTGGGTCAAAAGCAGGTCGGCGTGGCAGGCGTGGTGCTTCCCCGGCACCTCGAAGCCGCAGCGCTGGGACAGATAAAAATTCAGCACCTTCCAAGCGGATGGCTGCCAAATATCCTGTGCGATATCAAAGGCGCGGGAGAGCGCGCCGCCGCACTGGAGCAAATAACGGCCTTCCCTGGAAACATCGGAAAAATCCAGCACGGCGTTTTCACCCAGCCGCTTTACGGCCTTTTCCGCGATCACCCGGCCGGTATCCGTTTCGATCACCCGGAACGTATCGGCCGCGCTTTCGCAGGCCATCACCGCCAGTTTTTCCCCATCCGGCAGATATCCGCTGCCGGAAAACGCCACGCGGCCAGGGCCGGGCGTCCAGCCCGCGTACATGTCGCAGACTACTTTTTGCAATTCCAGCCTGTCGATGTACCATTTGATTTCGTCCTGCGCGTCGAATTCGTGGCCGCACATATCATATTCGATGGCAATGCCCACCACGTCGTCGCGGTCCAGCTGTTCGATTTCGCAGGTGATATGGTTCCATTCGCCGTTTTTCAGGTTCACGTTGTGGTGTCCTTCCCGTTCAAAACGGTCCGGCACCGGGTGCGTGCCCTCATTGTGCAATTGGAGCCGGGCCACGATGGAACGCATGCCGGGCACATCGGGCTTGACCCAAACGGACAGGCGGTTAAATTCCCTCAGGTCCGCGTGATTTAAAACGCGCATGGCTTTGGGCTCAAAGTATATGCGGCCGCGCCCCCTGCCGGGAAGCCAATCGGGCAGATTGGTGGGCGCGCGGAAAAGCACGCTGTGCTGTCCGTCAAAGGATTCCTGGCTGGAAAGCGTCACCTGCGCGTAGGGGGAAACAGCCTGCCAGTGCTCCAGGCTTTCGCATTCATCCAGCATTTTTGTTTCCAGCACCGGCTTTTTTTCCAGCCGCCAATCGGTGGTTTCCGTTTCATCATAGGGCATGATGGTATGGGCGCAGCGGGAGGTTTCGATCAGATGGATCAGCCGTTCATTCATGTTGTTTCTCCACGCCGGCGCGGCATCCGGCACAGGGCGAAACGGAAGCCGCAGTTTTTTCCGTTTCTATTCCGGGGTTTCTCCTTTCATAAAATCTCTTATAACAAGCGATAACGATAAAAAGAACGCCTGCATAACTGCAAGCGATTCTTTTTTTACGGCCTGTCCAGCGTGCCGGTGGCATACACATTGCCACGGGCCTTGCAGGTGTCCCGGCTGACGAACTTTTCGGAAATCAGTTCGCCATTCTTCCATTTTTGCAGGTAGGTTTCATTGATGTAGCCGTCTCTGGCCTTGCGGACCAGGTAGGGCTCCTCGTCCTTATAGGTCACATACGTATGGTTCGTATCCTTCTGATAGGTGTCCGTCAGCGGCGCGGGAAGAATTTCCACGGTCTCGGTGCGCAGGGAATAGGATACGCCCTCCTCCATGGCGGGGCCGTAAATGCACACCTCGCATTCATATTTGTTCTTTTTTACTTCCCTCACCCTGGCGGTGATATAAATCGTTCCGCCGCTGGTGTTGCGGATTACCAAGTCGTGCTTGTTATATACCACGGTGGCGTCCTGGCCGAAGGTGGTATAGGAAACGGGGTCCGAATGAGAAATGCGGCTGACGATTTCCAGGTTGGATTGCAGCGCGGCCAGATACAGCGTGGTGCTGGCCTGGCATACGCCGCCGCCGACGCCGATGGTTTCCATGCCCAGCTCGTATTCGATGGCGTATTTATAGCCGTTTTTCAGCGTCCGGTCCAGCGTGACCTTGTTGAAGCTCAATTTATCTCCGGGGGCCACCGTCGTTCCGTTCAAGCGGGAAAAGGCGGTGCGGATATTGTCGGTGCGGTCCGCGGTGGAGGTGGAGGAAACGGGCGTGGTGGCTTTGTACAGCAGGGTCAATTGCCTGCGCACATCGGCTGTGGTAACGCTGGGGGAGATGGAGGTAGGATGGATTTCCAGGGAACCGCTTTGGGCGGAAGCCGCTTTTGCCAATATTTCTTCCTTCAGCGGGGCCACATCCAGCGCGGAGCCGTTCGCCTCCGGCTGAATGATGAAGGGGTCATTCAAATCAGGATAGAAATAAGCCAGGTAGGCGTCGCTGGGATCGTAGGTCAGCTGCTCCTGAATTTGGCTGAGGATGGTATCCAGCCGTTCGTCGTTCATATCGCTTTGGGTGGTGTAAGCATAAATGGCCTGGGCCTTCAGGGCTTCCAGCTCGGCCTTGCGCTCGTCCAGCGTGCCCGTTTTTCCCTTCTGGTACAATGGCTCCAGCAAACTGTAAACGGAAGCGATATCGGTGGAAATGCTCAGATCGTCGTAATGCAGGGTATAGAACACGTGGTTTTGATAGGTGAGCTGCAAATTCCAGCCGTTTTCCCTTTGCTGAATCCGGCTCACCACTGCGTCGATTCCCTCCTGGGCCGTCATGCCGCCCAGGTTAACGCCATCCACAAAAATATTGGGAAGAAAGACATTTTGATAAGGCGCAAGCTCCGCGGCCAGCGCATCCTGACGGTTTTTTTCCTGAAAAAACCGTACGCCGAAAACGGAAACCGCCGCAATTGCCGCTACGGCGGCCAAGACGAGCACGGCGCTTCCCAGCATGCTAAGCTTTTTTCTGGGACGCTGCGGGGGGCGGTAGCCTTGTTGGAAATTCATGATACTTCTCCTTGAAAACGTGTGAATTGCCCCATTGAGGAAAGGCGTGGGCCTTGGTCAAAAGGGCAATCGCACAAGCTTTTTCATTTTACCTTTTGCAGGCGCGGTACAGCGCCCAGCCGTCGGCGCAGGCCTGAGGCCAAAGGGAGGCCGTTTCGCCAATCTGGCCGTGGCTGGACGTACCGTCGTGAAAATCGCTGCCGCCGGTCACAAGCAAGTCCCTTTGCCGGGCCAGCCGGTCCCAGAAGGCATAATTGCCTTGATTGGCGGGGTGATATACCTCGATGCCGCGCAGGCCCGCGTTTTGCCACACCTGAAGCATGGGCAGCAGCCGTTCCATGGGCCAGCGGATCAAGCCGGGATGAGCGAGCACGGGCACGGCGCCCCGGTCGCGAAGCAAGGATATGGCCTGCGAGGCGGTCATGGTGGCACGGGGAAGGTAGGCCGGCCTGCCTTTTCCCAGGTATTTATCAAATGCCTCCTGCATGTCCTTTACGTATCCCTTTTCTATGAGGGCGCGGGCCAAATGGGGCCGGCCGACGCTAAAGCCAGCCTTTTCCTGGATTTCGTCCATGGGAAGGGCCAGGCCCAACTGCTTCAGCTTTTCCGCCATGCCCTGAATGCGTTCCATCCGTTCGCGGGCCGCCTTTTCAAAGCAGGAGCACAGCACGGGGTCCTCCGCCCGTACGCCGTAGCCTAAAATGTGTACCTCTTCGTCGCCCTCTGTGCTGATTTCAACGCCAGGAATGAAGGCCAGGCCCCGGTCATAGGCAGCGTCAAAAGCCTGAGGAAGGCCGGACAGGGTGTCATGATCGGTGATAGAAAACAGAGTAACCTCCGCGCGCTGGACCAACCGGGCGATTTGGGCGGAGTCGTACACGCCGTCGGAAGCTGAGGTGTGCAGGTGCAGGTCAGGGCGCGTCATTCGGCAGCGTCCTCCTCCTTGGGATCGCTCTTTTGTTCGGGCAATTCCTGAACAGGCTTATCCTCAATGAACGCCACAAAGTCCTCACGGGACAGGGTTTCCTTTTCAATCAGGAGCTGGGCCAGGCCTTCCAGCTTGTCCTGGTGTTCTTTCAGGGTATCCATGGCCAGGTCATAGCAGGAGCGCAGCAGTTCGCTTACTTCCTTATCCACAGCCGCAGCAGTTTCCTCGCTGTAATCCCGGTTTTGCGCGAAGCTGTTGCCCAGGAACACTTCCTGTTCGCTGTCCAGGAAAATAGTGCCGATCTTTTCGCTCATGCCATAGCGCGTTACCATGGCGCGGCAGAGGCTGGTGGCGTGCTGCAGATCGCTCTGAGCGCCGGTGTAAATATCGTGGAAGATCAGCTTTTCCGCCGCGTGGCCGCCCAGGCTCATGGCCGTGCGCTGCAAAAGCTGGCTGCGGCTGATATTATCCAATTCCTTGCTGGGCAGGGACAGGGTAAAGCCGCCGGCGCCGCCGCGGGGCACCACGGTAATGGTGTGCACGTCGTCGCAAAGGGGCAGATAGTGACCCACGATGGCGTGGCCCGCTTCGTGGTAGGCCACCAGCTTGCGGTCCTCCTCCAGTACCTTGTGGCTCTTCTTTTCTGGGCCCATCTGGATGCGCTCCACGGCCTCGATGAGGTGGGCCTGGGTAATGACGGTCTGCTTTTCGCGGGCAGCCTGAATGGCGCCCTCGTTCATAATGTTTTCCAGGTCGGCGCCGGTGGCGTAGGGCGTGCGCTTGGCGATGTTTTCCAGGTCCACATCTTCGGCCAGGGGCTTGCCCTTGGAATGCACCTTCAAAATGGCGACGCGGCCATTGATATCGGGATAGTTCACCGTCACCTGACGGTCAAACCGGCCGGGGCGCAGCAGGGCGGGGTCCAGAATATCCCGGCGGTTGGTGGCGGCCATAACGATAACGCCTTCATTGGTGGAGAAGCCGTCCATTTCCACCAGCAGCTGGTTCAGCGTCTGTTCCCGTTCATCGTGTCCGCCGCCCAGGCCAGCGCCGCGGTGACGGCCCACGGCGTCGATTTCGTCGATAAAGACGATGCTGGGGGCGTTGCGCTTGGCCTGCTCAAACAAATCGCGCACGCGGCTGGCGCCAACGCCCACAAACATTTCCACAAAGTCGGAGCCGGAAATGGAGAAGAAGGGCACGTTGGCTTCCCCGGCCACAGCCTTGGCCAGCAGGGTTTTGCCGGTACCCGGAGGGCCCACCAGCAGCACGCCCTTGGGAATGCGGGCGCCCAGCTCCACATAGTGCTTGGGATTCTTAAGGAAATCGACAATTTCCTTAAGCTCTTCCTTTTCTTCCTCAGCGCCGGCCACCTGAGCAAAGGTTACCTTGTTCTTGCTGGGGTCCACCATCGCGGCGCGGGATTTGCCGAAATTCATCACCCGGCCGCCGCCGCCGGTCTGCTGGCGCATAATGTACCACCACATCACCATCAGCAGCACGATGGGAATGAGATAGGGCAGAATTTCCAAATACCAGGGTGTGGTAAGGGGCGGCAGATATTCGATTTCAAAGCCCAGGTCCTGCACGGAAACGGTGCTCACATCCTTGCCCTGCTTATTGGCCAGCATGGTGAGCACGGTATCGTAAAAATCCGGGCCGATGGTGGTTTCAAAATCATAGGCGCGGGAAGGATAATCGGACCGGGAAATGCGGCTGTCCTTCAGGCGGCCCACCAAAGAAATTCCCCGGATGGACACCCGGTCCACCTCGCCCTTTTCAATCATTTCCAGCAATTGGGGATACTCGATGCGCTTGTCCGCCTGGTTGACCCCGCCGGACAAAAGCACGATGAGAAAAATGAAGGCCGCAATCATTACGATGTAGCCAATCAAGCCACGAGACACTTTACGCAAAATGCAATCCTCCTACCAAAGTTGGATTCAAAAATTATATCATAAAAAGAAAGCAATTGACAACCGGTTCCTTTATTTTTCGTAAATTTTGGGATGCAGCACGCCGATATCGGGCAAATTGCGGTATTTTTCATCATAATCCAGGCCGTACCCCACCACGAACGCATCCGGAATATTGAAGCAGGAATAGTCCACCGTCAAATCCACCCGCCGGCGGGCGGGCTTATCCAGCAGCGTCACAATGGACACGGAAGCGGCGTCCCGGTTGGAAAACACCTTTTTGAGGTAGGAGAGGGTCATGCCGCTGTCCACGATGTCCTCCACGATCACCACGTGCTTGCCCATCACAGGCTTATCCAGGTCCTTTACGATCTTAACCACGCCGGTGGATTTGGTGCTGCTGCCATAGCTGGAAACCACCATGAAATCCGTAGTCAGCGGCGTGTCGATTTCCCGGATCAGGTCGGTAAAAAACACGCTGGCGCCCTTGAGGATGCAGACGAAAACCGGGCTTTCGCCCCGGAATTTTTCCGTCAGCTTTTCGCCCAGCTCCCTCACGGCCTTGGCGATCTCTTCTCTGGTGACGAGGATACGGTCCAGGTCCTGGTACAATACGGCGGTGCTGTCCATGAATGCTTCTCCTTTAATCTATTTTTTCGTGTGTATCGTTTTTATCGCTCAGGCAGATACAGCGGCAGGAAGCCGTCATAACGCAGAAAAACGGCGTCGCTAATTCCATCTATTCTGGCTTCTTCCCCTGCGCCCACGCCGATGGCCCACACGACCCGATTGCCCATGCACAGCAAGGGCATATAGCGCCGGAAGGGCTGGGGGATTTTTTTATCTACCCAATAATCCTGCATGGATTTGGTTCCGCTGGCGCCCAGGGGCCATATCCTGTCTCCCGGCTGGCCAAAGCGCAGCACGCAGCCCGCCAACACGCTTTTTCCCATGGCCTGGGTCCGCTTGCCGTCGCCGGTGTCCCCCTGAAAGGGCGCAGAGCGAAGAGGCGTTAAGCGCGGGAAAGGAAAATTCTTTCCGCCCTCCGGCGGCACAAAGTGTACATACTCCGCCGTACAGCGGGCCGTCCAGCCTTCCGGCAGGTTCATTTTCTGGCCGGCAGACAGCGCCATAAGCCCCTCGGTGGTTTTATAGTCCAGCCCAACGGGACACGCGGCGCGAAGCACATAACGCTTCAGGGCGGGATGCAGCTTGAAAAGCGGCTCGCGCCGGAGCCAACGAACCGGGTCCTCAAGGCAGGCGTTTTCCCGTTTTTCCAAAAAACGCCGGGCTTCCTGAGAAAAATAATCGTGTTCCGCAGAAAGGGTGGAAGCCGCTCTGCCCAGGGCCTCCTGAGCGTGGGGCAGCCGCGCCTGGATGACGGGCAGCACCTGATGCCGGATGTAGTTGCGCAGGTAATCGTCCCCCAGGTTGGTTTCGTCCTCCCGCCAGGAAAAGCCGCGGCTTAAGAGCGCGCGCCGGATGCCGTCCGGCGAAAGCGCCAGCATGGGGCGCCAAAGCGTCACCGGGGCAGGACCGATGGAGACCTGGGAGCATTCCGCCATGGCGGCCAAGCCGCCGCTGCCGCTGCCCCGCAGCAAATGGAGCAGCACCGTTTCGGCCTGATCCTGCCGGTGATGGGCCAGGGCCAATACAGGCGCGGAAAAGTGGGCGCAAGCCTGCCCCAGCGCTTCATAGCGGGCTTCCCGCGCGGCGTTTTCGCCTGTGCCCTGCACTTGCACCCGGTACACCCGGCAGGGAACATCCAATTCCTGGCACAGGGCGGCTACGAAGAGCGCGTCCTCCTTGGCGCTTTCCCGCAGCCCATGGTCCACATGCGCTACGGAAAGAAAAAAGCCTTCCTCCTGAGCCAGCGCACGCAGGCCGCGCAGCAGCGCCACGGAATCCGCGCCGCCGGACACGGCCGCCGTCAGCCGGGCGGGACACCCCACCTTGCGCCAGGACGCGCGAAGGGTTTCCAACAGAAAAAGCCAATCGTCCATACTGCATTATTGTACCCCGCAAATGCTGGAAACGCAAGTGAAAAAGAAGGATTTTTACACAATTTTCTTAATTTTTCAGGCTTGCCGGGCCGCTATGCAGCCTTACTCCTTCAAATAATCACTGTGCTCCCTGGAAAAATCCCTTTGCAGGTTGCGCTGGGCCTTGGCGCGGTAAGCCCGCTCAAATTCTTCCGGCTGGATCCGGCAGCAAAGCAGCACGTCGGTCAGGTACATGAACACATCGGCCATTTCTTCGCAAAAATGGGCGCGCACGTTTTCATCCTCCACCACCGCCTGGGCCGTGCGCTTTTTTAAAATGGCGGACACCTCGCCAATTTCCTCCACGGCGTAGAGCAGATGGTTCTTGGCCGTTTCCGGGCTGTCGCCTTCCCAAATGCCCCGGTATTTTTCCTGTAATTTCTTTTGAATATCCATGAGTTCCCGAATGCTTAAGTCCATAGGGCGCATCCTCCCAAGTTGAATTTGAAAAGGGCCGCCTGTCCGGCCCGGAAGCGGGGGAAAGGCGGCCTTAAACCAAGTCGTTTTTATGCAGGCTCAAAGCATGTAGGCTCACACGCAGCCGTGGGCCAGCATGGCGTCGGCCACCTTGAGGAAGCCCGCAATGTTGGCGCCTACCACGTAATTGTCCTTGGCGTCGTACGCTTCGGCGGCGGAGTCAATGGCGGCGAAAATGTTTTCCATGATGCCCTTGAGCTTTGCGTCCACTTCATCAAAGGTCCAGGAAAGGCGCTGGCTGTTCTGGCTCATTTCCAGGGCGGAGGTGGCCACGCCGCCGGCGTTGGCGGCCTTGCCGGGGGCAAAGAGCACGCCCGCCTTCTGCAGGGCCAGGGTGGCTTCATAGGTGGTGGGCATGTTGGCGCCTTCGGCCACGGCGATGACGCCGTTCTTGATAAGCGCCTGAGCGCTTTCTTCATTCAATTCATTCTGGGTGGCGCAGGGCAGGGCGATATCGCACTTCACGGTCCAAATGCCGCGGAAGCCTTCCGTATACACGCTGCCGGGCACGCGGGCGGCGTATTCCTTGATGCGGCCGCGTTCCACTTCCTTAATCTGCTTGACCACGTCCAGCTTGATGCCGTTTTCATCAACCACGTAGCCGTTGCTGTCGCTCATGGCGACCACTTTGCCGCCCAATTCGGTGATCTTCTGGGCCGCGTAAATGGCCACATTGCCGCTGCCGGACACGACCACCCGCTTGCCGGGAATTTCGATGCCGTGCTTTTTCAGCATGGCGTTGGTCAAATAGCACAGGCCAAAGCCAGTGGCTTCCTTCCGGGCCAGAGAACCGCCGTAGGAAAGGCCCTTGCCGGTGAGCACGCCTTCATACAGCCCGGTAATGCGCTTGTACTGGCCATACAGGAAGCCGATTTCGCGGGCGCCCACGCCGATATCGCCGGCGGGCACGTCCGTATCCGCGCCGATATACTTGAACAGCTCGGTCATGAAGCTTTGGCAGAAGCGCATCACTTCATTGTCGCTCTTGCCCTTGGGGTCAAAATCGCTGCCGCCCTTGCCGCCGCCGATGGGCAGGCTGGTCAGGCTGTTTTTCAGCACCTGTTCAAAGCCCAGAAACTTAATAACGGAAAGGTTCACGCTGGGATGCAGGCGAAGGCCGCCCTTGTAGGGGCCGATGGCGTTGTTGTACTGCACGCGGTAGCCGCGGTTTACCTGCACCTTGCCCTGGTCGTCAATCCACGGCACGCGGAAAATGATGGCCCGGTCCGGCTCCACAAAGCGTTCCAGCAGCCCCTTGTTTTCATATTCAGGATGCTTGTCAAAAACGGGAGAAAGAGCTTCCAGCACTTCCTTTACAGCCTGCAGGAATTCCTTTTCATGGCCGTTGCGGGCTTCCAAATCAGCGTAAACTCTTGCTACGTATGCGTTCATAATCCAATGCCTCCTTGCACAGAATGGTAAAATTTACGCTGCCTATTATACAAAAAACAGCCCCTCTCCCGCAAGAGAGACGCTGTTCTTTCCTTGTTTTTCAGGTGTACTTCTATTGTTTTTAGAAGAATTTTCCTACTGTTCCCCTGTCTCCGCGCTTTGAACGGCAAGCCAGCTCAGGCTCCAATCGTAAAAGCCGGGATAGGCTTCCTTCAGCGTTTTTTCCGTCCGGGCGGCGGCCTTCTCCCGCAGGATGGGGTCCTGAATGCCTTTGAGCGCGGGCAGCACGTCGGGAGAAAGGGAAGCAAGGTATTCCACATCCAAGGAGGTGAGCACGCCTTTGTTGTAAGCGTTTACCTGATATCGCGCAACAAGCCTATCCGGGTTCATCCAATTCAGGCCCAGCCAGGTGCACAGGGCGATAGCCGTTAGCGTGGGGCAGATGCGCGTTTGAGGGAGGACGCACTTGAAGGCGCAGGCCAGCAGCGCGCAGAAAATCATGCCCATTCCCCATAGCGTGACAAGCCGCAGGATGCTCAGGCCGTAAGCGCCGATATAGAGCTTCATGCGGAAAAAAGCGGAAAAATCCACGATCAGGGTCAGCGCCGCCAGCAGCGCGCACAGAGACCGGACCGCTTTTCCGGGGCTTTCCAAAGAAAGAAAAAACATGATAAGGAACACCGTCAGCACGGCCAGGGCCACCAATTGAAAAAAGCCGCTGCGCGCGTATTCCGCGTAATTCACGGAATGCGCATCTCCAAAAAAGAGATACCGGAACTGGATGTAGGCAAACAGCGCGTAGACGGCGCACAGCATGCTCAGGATGACCGTGGCGGTGGCCGAAGGAACGGACCGTTTTCTATCTTCTTTTTCCAAATACGCTCCTTCGCACGCGGAATACATACAGGAAAACAAGCCCAGCGCGCCAATCGCCGCACCGAAAAGCTGGATTAGGAACAAGCCGTCCAAACGGTCCAGCGATTGAAAGCTGTTCTTGACCAAATCGCTAAAGACCCTATCCGCGCTGGAAAAAAGGGCCAGGGCAAGGATGGACGCGGGGAGCCCAAGGATTAGCCCGACGCCAAGGCCGCGCAGCTTTTCGCTTTCGCCCTTTCTTCTGCATTGCGCAAGCGCCCGGAGGGGCATGGGCCAATGAACGAAAAAAGAAGAGAAGGCGCGGGACAGAAAAAGCCGCATGCCTTTCCCGGACAGCGCCGGAAGCATCTGGACCCCTGTCAGGGAGCAAAGCGCCATGCCGGTTGAGAACCAGGCCACGGTTAGGTTCATGGCCCGCAGGCTGTCGTTGGCAAAGCGGGCGAAGCACGCGCCCAGGGAAAGAGAAACGGCAAGGAGGAATAATCCGCCATAGTTTCCCTTAATTCGCAGCTGTTTCCTTTGAACGCCCAGCACGCATCCGGCCAACGCCCATTGGCTCAGGGTAAACCCAATGCCGGGAAAATGACCTCCTTTTTGCAAAATGCCCGGAAAATGAGTAAAAAAATAACACCCGGCGACCGCCAGAGCCGCCATAAGCAAAATTCGTTCCCGTTTTTTCCATACAGCGGGCGAACGGTCTGCCACGTTAAAATTCCATATTTCATCTTGAACTTCGGTTTGTTTTGCGCAATTATTCTCCATCGTCCTGCTCTCCTTCCTCATAAATCAGAATATCGCCCGGCTGGCAGCGCAGCGCGCGGCAGATTTCATTCAGCGTGGAAAAGCGTACCGCCTTTGCCTTTCCGTTTTTCAAAATGGAAAGGTTGGCCATGGTAATGCCCACTTGCTGGCTCAATTCCGTCATGCTCATTTTGCGGCGGGCCAGCATCACGTCCAAATCGACACGGATCATGCTTTCGCCCTCCTTTACACGGTCAAATCGTTTTCTTCCTTCATTTCCACCGCGCGCCTGAGCAGCTTTGCCAGCCCCCAGGCCAGGGCGCCCATGGCGGCGCTGGCCGCCGCGGCCAGAAGGAAAGCCAGGCTCCAAACGCCCAAACGCAGGCGCAAAAGCAGCCCGAAGGGGATGCCCAGCAGCCATATTAGCCCCGCGCCCAGCAGCAGCGCGGCAATGCGGGAAAGGCCGGAAGCGTTTTCCCGGCTGAAGGAGCGGTTTTTTCCAATGCGAACGCATATAAGGAAATAATTTATCATGGCAGTTCCATAAAGAATGCCGATGAACCAGAGGAATACCAAGCCCGGAATCATCAAATAGCTCAGCTCCGGCAGCGCGCTCCGATACCGCAGCGCAGCCATGGGCGCGTCGATAAAAAAGAGAAAGCCCCCGCCCAGCGCGGCCAACACGCCAGCGCCGATCAGCAGATAGCTTATTTTCTTATGCTCCATTTCCTTTTTCGCCTCCTTACGCCGGAATCATATCATAGAACAAATCATTTGTCAATATAAATTTATTGAAAAACAATAAATTATTATCGAATTATGTTTCGACAAAAGCAAAGCGAAACGCGACGGGACTATAGCGGAAAAGAAGAATAAAAGGGAATAAACAGAAACAAGACAGTGTATTTTTATTGTATTTTTTCACTGTTTTTCACATCTGGCCGGAAAAAACATCCAAATCCAGGAAAAATTTTAAAAATATTTTGAAAAACCGCTATACAACCGGAAAATCCTGTGATATAATACCTCCCGTAGACCAAGCCAATGGATTTGAATTTCAGGTGTTCCTCCCGGTTTGATTCATCGTCAGTGGACGGATGCGTAGAGCCCGCGGAAACAACCGGAACGTATCACGCGGTTTGGCGAAAAAATCAGGAGGTACATACCATGTATCAGGACAAGACCCTCACCTGCCGTGAATGCGGCAACGAATTCGTGTTCACCGCTTCCGAACAGGCTTTCTACGCCGAAAAGGGCTTCCAGAATGAGCCTGGCCGCTGCCCCGCTTGCCGCGCTGCCCGCCGTCAGAACGGTGGCAACCGCACCGAGCGCCAGATGTACGAAGTGATTTGCGATGGCTGCGGCGCCACCACTCAGGTGCCCTTCCAGCCCCGTGGCGACCGGCCCGTGTACTGCCGTGAATGCTTCGCCAAGAATCGTCAGTACTAATGGATGA
>CAMOHY010000030.1 GCA_946615495.1 uncultured Clostridia bacterium | reverse complement strand
GTGGAAATCCACCCGGCGGATCAGGCGGTGATCACCCTGGTGAAAAACCAGAACCATTACCAAATCTATGTGGACGGCGAATTGCGCGCGGAAGCGGACAGCAAAATCGCTTCTTACCTGGGCAATCTGTATATCGGCTGCGAACGAGATCAAAACGGACGTCCGTTCCGCTTTTCTGATATTTCCGTCAGACGCCTGGAAATCGTCAGCCGGGCGATGAACGGGGATGAAGTGCGGAACGAGGCGCTTTCCTGGAAAGAAGACGGAAAATGAGGATGAAACGAAAGGGCTGGCTGAAAATACCCCGGAGCCGCGCTGTGCTGCTGGCTGCCTGTGTTTGCGCTGCCCTTTGCCTGGCCGTCGGCTTTACCAGGAACCCCCACCTGTACCCGATTGATTTTGGCCAGTATGAAGCAATCATGCGCCAATGCGGCCTGACCTGGACGCAGGAGGATCTGCTTCAAGGGGATTTACAGTACGTTCGCCCCCTGCGATTTTTCAGCTATACCCGGTTTTCCTGGGCGTCGCTGTTTACCCCGGGGGCGGGGGGAAGCACGGTGTACGGCGTGGCGCTGGTCCGCCTCTTTACCCAGCCCTTTGGCCTTCCCTTTTCCATCGACGCCCTTTCCGCTGTCTGGGCCCTGCTGCTGATTGCCGCGGCGGGCCTGATAACCCAGGCTCTGTATGAAAGGTTTCCCCATATATGGCTGATTCCCGGATTGATGCTGTGCCTGATTTATATGAACGGGAATTTCTGCGCCATTTTCCGGGGGCTGTACCCCGAGGCCGCGGCCATCGCGTTTTCACTGCTGAGCCTGGGCCTGACGCTTCGGGCCTTCAGCGTGAAAAAAGAAAGCCGCAGCCGGTGGATCATCCCGGTGCTGCTTTCCTCCCTGCTGGCTTTAAAGTCCTTATCGCCCCTGGTGGTGTTCCTGCCCTTTACGGCGGCGGTCAACCTGTATCTGATCTATTCTTGCTATCGGCAGATCAACAGGAAGTATCTTTTGCTTCCCCTGGCGGCCGTGCTGCTGATAACGGGGCTTGGCAGCGCGGTGGGATTGGTCGGCAGCGACGCCGATTATTCCTCCGAAGCTTCCTTGTACGAAGCCTCCTTTAACGCCCTGCTTCGGCAGGCGGACAGCCCGGAAACGATTTTACGGGAATGGGGGCTGGATGAATCCTACGCGCGGGACATTGGAAAATCCTACTACGAACAGGAAGAGGACTACGCCCATAACCCCAGAGACCCTCAGGAAGCCAAGGCGCTTTTTGCCCACGTTACCACGGGCCGGTTGGCCGGTACGTATCTTCGCCATCCCGCTCTGTTTTTTAAGGCTGTCAACGCCCGGGAGCTTTCCATGAACCGCGGCTTTGAAAACGGGCGAAACAGCGCCGTCTCGGCCAATGATAAGAATTTTACCGCCACCCGCGTGGACGGGGGCTTTTTCTCCTTCCTTTGGAGAATTCTTCCCCTGTCCTGGACAGTGTATTTCGTGATCCATTTGCTGTTGATTCTGGCGGGAGTCGGAATGGCTATCTGGAAGAAGCGGGCAAGCTGGGTGCTGCTTTGCCTGTTTTCCCTGGGCAGCATTCTATATCTGCCCTTTTCCCTTGTGATGGACGGCTATGCCCAAAGCCAGCAGTACATGCTGTATCAGATCATGCTGGCATTGGGATTGATCACCGGGCTTTTGTGCGCGGTGGTTGAGGCAGTGCCTGGCTTCCTGCAATGGATGACCCGGTACACTGAGGACGCCTACCGCGTCCAGCCGGTTTACAGGGTTCCTTCGGGAAAGGAAAGCGGCAGCTGGCCGTGGCTGGATCAAGCGCGCGCCTGGGTGGATACGGTATGCGGGAATCAGCTTCTGATCACGCTTTTCACGGGGCTTTACTGCTTCTTTGTACTGTTGTGCGTGTTTGTTCCCTCCACCCATCCCGTGTCCATCAACAACGGCGACTTTGGCCGTATGATGGAGCAAATGGATCTTACCTGGTCCGGCATGGATTATTTCAATACGGCCAACCAGGCGAATCATTTCGCCATAGAGGAATATGCTTACGTGAGCGGCTTTGATGCTTTGAAGCTGACTCCTCTCAAGCCTACCTACAGCCTGTATTGGTTCGTAAGCGTGGTGCGTTTGTTGACCCAGCCCTTCGGCCTCGGGTTCAGCACGTATCTGCTCTCCTGGGTCATGGGCGCGGCGACGGTTCTGTGCATTCTTCAAATGGTGCGAGATTTGTACGCCCTGCTGGGCAGAAGAACCGCCGCTGCCGCCGCCCTGTTCAGTGTTATGATCATGAATGAAACCTATCTGACCTGGTACAACAGCCTCTACGGTGAAGGCTGCATTCTGCTGGGGCTGTTGATGACGCTGGCCTGCTCCTTGCATTTATGCGTGATGCCCAGGGAAAAAAGCTGGAAAAGGCCGTTGTGGCTGCTTGGGCTTGCGCTGTCCTTGTATATTTTCATCAACGCCAAATCACAAATGCTGATGGCCGCTCCGGGGGCCATTGTCCTGCTGCTGGCTTTCTGTTTTTATCATCGGCCCTATCGCTACGATTTGCAGGCGGTGCAGGGGCTGGTGGCCCTGGCGCTGTGCGGGGTGCTGGCCGTAAGCTCTCTGGGCGTTTATCAAAGCGACCGCACCGAGGACAGCGTGTCCCAGCGCCATACCATGTGGCAGGCGTACTTTTTCGGTATCTTCATGATTTCCGATGACCCCATCAAGGATATGGAAGACCTGGGTGTGGATACGGCCATGGCCCCGGACATCGGGAAATATGTGGATTTCAGCGAAGACGCGGAGTATGTTTACGCGCCTCTGTCCAAGGAAGCGGAAAAAGCGTTTTACGATCACGTGAGCATGTTCACCATCGTTCAGTGGTATATCACGCATCCTGTCAAGCTTTGGTATATGCTGGATCACGCGGCCCGGGAGGCCCGGGAACTGTATACCGGCTTTCGGGTGTACAACGGGCAGAATTACAGCGACCCGAACCACGACCCGGTGAATGGGCTGAACCTTTGGCCCGGGTGGCGGTCGTGGCTTACGCCGGGTTCGTTTTTGGGTTATGTTCTTTTTTATGGGGCGCTGCTATTCTTCCTGATCCGCCGTTTGCTTCGACGGGATACCGAAGCAAAAACGCGGATACTCTGCGCCGTCTTTCTCTTTTTGATCGTGACCGGCGTGCTGCAATACCCCCTGTCCGTGCTGGGCAACGGCTTTGCGGATAACCAAAAGCAGCTGTTCTGCTTTTCCCTGTGCCATGACCTGCTGCTGGGTTTCACCGTGTTTTTCCTGGTTTCCTGGATGCGCGGTTTGCAAAACGTCCCCAAAATACAATGGAGATTCAGAAGAATAGAAGGAGACGCGGTATGAAAAAAGTGATGCTGGTATTCGGTACCAGGCCGGAAGCCATCAAAATGTGCCCGCTGGCGCTGGAAATCAAAAAAAGCGGCACGCTCAAACCCGTGGTGTGCGTTACGGGGCAGCACAGGGAGATGCTCCAGCAGGTGCTTGATATTTTTCATGTGGAGCCGGAATATAATCTAGAGGTCATGAAGCCGGGGCAGGATCTGAATGACATCACGTCCGCGGTGCTGCTGGGCATGAGGGAAATTATCAAAAAAGAAAAGCCGGACGCAGTTTTGGTGCATGGGGATACCACCACCGCCTATGCCAGCGCTGTGGCGGCGTTTTATCAGCAGATTCCGGTGGGCCACGTGGAAGCGGGACTGCGCACCTGGAATCTGTATTCCCCCTTCCCGGAGGAATTCAACCGCCAAAGCATAAGCCTGTTGGCCCAATGGCATTTCGCGCCGACGGAGGTGGCGAAAGAGCATTTGCTTCGGGAAGGCAAAAGCCCTGAAACCATTTACGTTACGGGCAATACGGGCATTGACGCCATGCGGTACACCGTCTCCCCACACTTCACCCATCCCATTCTTTCCTGGGCGGAAGGCAGCCGTATGCTTTTGATCACGGCCCACCGCCGGGAAAATCTCGGCAGTCCGATGCACGCGATGTTCCGAGGCATTCGCAGGATCGTGGAGGCGTTTGAGGATGTGAAGGCAGTGTATCCAGTGCACCTGAATCCCCTGGTACAGCAGGCCGCCCGGGAGGAGCTTTCCGGCTGCGACCGCATCCGCCTCATCGAACCCCTGGATGCGGTTTCCTTCCACAACCTCATGGCCCGCAGCTATCTCATCTTAACGGATTCCGGCGGCATTCAGGAGGAAGCTCCATCCCTGAAAAAGCCTGTGCTGGTGATGCGCGATACTACCGAACGTCCGGAGGGCGTGGAAGCGGGAACCTTGTGCCTGGTGGGAACCGACGAACAGGTGATCTATGAAAAATGCCATGAATTGCTCTGCGATCAGAAAGTTTATCAAAGCATGTGCGATGCGGTCAACCCCTATGGGGACGGAAAAGCCTCCATCCGCATTCGGAAAGCGATTGAAAATGCTTTGAAGGAATAATGGTATAGCATTGCCTTTACGATCAAGATGAGTAAAAAGGGGATCATCAGATGAAGGGTTATTTCGACTATGTCGTGCCGCCCCTGGAGGGATTCGGGTGGCAGGATGGCATATCGGGCACCGACTATACTCACAAGGAAGACTTCATCTGGATTTCCGTGATCCGTCTGCCGGATTTTGTTACGAAGGCCGACTTTGACTGGGCTGTTGAAGAAACAGCAAAGAAAATGAAGCAGGATTTCTCGAAAGTGGAGTTTCTGAGCCATGATGAGGGATTATGCGTTCAGTGCATGCATGCAGGCTCCTATGATGATGAGCCTGCTACTGTTCAGATCATGCATGAATATATGGAAGCGCAGGGCTATGATCTGGATATCACGGATCAGCGTTTGCATCATGAAATATATCTGAGTGACGCAAGAAAGGTCGCCCCGGAAAGGCTGAAAGCTGTCATCCGGCATCCGATAAAGGAGCGGGGAGAATGAAACTGAAAAGCTTACTGATCGTAGTTAAAGATATCGAGAGATCCAGGCAGTTCTATCATGATCTGTTCGGCCTTGAACTCGTCCTCGATAATGACGGCAATATGATCCTGACGGAAGGATTGGTATTACAGGAAGAAAAATATAGCTGAGATCACAGATTGATGCACCAATTCCTGTTTGACGTACTCCCCGGCGGGTTTGTCAAAACCCAGCAGGGGAGTTTTTCAATACTGTTCCTGTTCGTGCTTCTGTTTTGAAGCATCCTGCACAGGCTGCCGCTCATCAGTCTCCTGCGTCACCGCTTCGATGGCGGCGTCCATGACCTGCTCCAGCTCACGTCGGTTTTCCCTTGCTTCCATTTGTTCTGAAAAGCCATCTCGCTCCGGAAGTGCCTCCGGGATCGCCTTGCGCGTCCAGTAGCGGAGCTTGCTCAGCTGATCCAGCTCTTCACGAATCTGTTCCAACATGGGACGAAGTGATTCGTTCTGTTCTGTCAGTTCTTGACGCTGCGCTTTCAGCTTCTTCGCACCGGCTTTGTCCAGCGGAAGGGATACGCCCAGTTTCTTCGAGAGCTTCTCGCGAAGGTGCATTTCATAGAAAGTGATTCAAAAAAACAAAACCGTCTGACTGTTTGTTCTATCAGACGGCTTTGCCTGAAATTATTGCACTACGGTCAGTCAGCTGCTATTTGTAGAACAGTTCCGTATGACCATAAATGCAACGGTTTGCAAGGATTCTTCTTTTATTCTCATTGTGCTCAGAATGTTAAATTTGACCCCTTTAGTTCAATATAAAGGGGTCAAATCGGGGGGTCAAAAAACCGCCCCTTTCGGAGCGGCTTTTTTCATTTCTAAAATACCATCTATTCAGTTGGTGATGAAATCAAAAAGGCGGTCAGAGCGTAACGCCGCTCTTAAAGATGGCGATTTCCCGGTAGCCGTGGCGTTCCGCGGCGGTTTCCTTGCCGTTGGCTGTTTCCAGCACCAAGCTGAACAGTTCCTTGGCCGCCTCGTCCATGGTGAGGCCCTGGAGCAGCCTGCCCGCGTTGAAATCAATCCACTCGTGCTTTTTCTGGGCCAAGGCCGCATTGGTGGCCACCTTCAAGGTGGGGGCGGGACCGCCCAAGGGAGTGCCGCGGCCCGTGGTGAACAGGATCATTTGCGCGCCGGAGGCCGTCAGGGAAGTGACGGCGCAGATATCATTGCCGGGCCCCCAAACAAGGTTCAAGCCGGGATGGGTAACCGGCTGCGTATATTGCAGCACGTCCTGCACTTCTCCCAAACCGCCCTTCTGGGTGCAGCCCAGGCTTTTTTCTTCCAGGGTGGTAATGCCGCCCGCCTTGTTGCCGGGGGAGGGGTTTTCATAAACCGGCATGTGGTTGTCCTGGTAATACTTTTTAAAGCCGTTTACCAGATCGCAGGTCTTTTGGAACACTTCCTCATTCTTGCACCGGGCCATGAGCAATTCCTCGGCGCCGAACATTTCAGGCACTTCGGTCAGCAGCGCGGTGCCGCCCGCGGCGCATATTCCATCGCTGACAGCGCCCAGGAGGGGATTGGCCGTGATGCCGGAAAAGCCGTCGGACCCGCCGCATTTAAGCCCAATAACCAGCTTGGAAAGGGGCTGCTCGGTGCGCTTATCGTTTTTCAGCTCGTCCTGCAGCTGCTGAATCAGTTCCAGGGCGGCCGCCTCTTCGTCCTCATGCTCCTGGCACACCAGGAATTTCACCCGTTTTTCGTTTACAGGGCCCAAATGCTCCTTGAACGCGTCCATGGTGTTGTTTTCACAGCCCAGGGCCAGCACCAGCACGCCGCCCGCGTTGGGATGGCGCGCCAGGGCGCAGAGCAGATCGCGGGTGCGGGCATGGTCTTCGCCCAGTTGGCTGCATCCGTAGGGATGGGTGAAGGCGTACACAGGGGCGCCGCCCAGCTTGCTGCCTTCCTGGGCGATGCGCTGGGCCGTATGGTTCACACAGCCAACCAGGGGCAAAATCCAAATCTCGTTCCGGATGCCCACTTTGCCGTTTTCCCGTTCATAGCCCAGGAAGGTGCCGGTGAAGGGAGCGGCCTGGTGAATAGGCTGAGGGGCGTAGGTGTAATTTTTTTCGCCGCTCAGCGCGGTTTTCAGGTTATGGGAATGAATCCATTCCCCAGCCTTGATATCGCTCTGAGCCGTACCAATGGGGCAGCCGTACTTGATAACCTTTTCTCCGGCGGCAATGTCCCGCAGGGCAACTTTATGCCCGGCGGGAATGCCTTCGCGGGGGGATATGAGTACGCCGACGTTATCCAGAGCGTGCAGCTTGATATAATCGCTCATGGTTTATTTCTCCCAAGTGTGGCGCAGGGCGGCGCGAATGCCGTTTTCGCCGATATCGCTGAGCTGGGCGGCCACGGTGGCTTCCAGGCCGGGAATGGCGGTCAGGTCGCTTCCCCACAGGGCGGCGTTGCCGAGCACGGCGTGGGCGTCGGGCTGCTTGAGGCCCGCAAAGAAGGCCAGCACATGGGCGTCGTCCTTGACGGGATAGGGCTTGCCATCCCGGAAGCCTTCATAGTCGCCCGCCTCGTTCTGCTGAATGCCGGTGTAGAAGCAAATGAGGGAGGACAGGCCGAAGGCCAGGCAGGCGGGAATCTTTCCGGTCTTTTGCTGGTAATCCTTCAAGGTGGGCAGCACGCGGGCGGTCCATTTGCTCACGGAATTCAGAGCGATGGACAAAAGCTCGTGCCGGTTGAAGGGATTTTCAAACCGGCGGCACACGGCGTCGGCAAAATCCTTCACTTCTTTTTCGGGCAGGGGCACGTTGGGCATGATTTCGCTGTTCAGCGCTTTTTCCAGGAAGGGGCGCACGTCCTTATCCGCCATACATTCGCCCACGGTGTCCAGCCCGGAAAGATACGCGCCAAGCACCATGGTGGTGTGCGCGCCGTTGAGCATGCGCACCTTGCGCAGCTTATAGGGCTTTACGTTGTCCGTGAAAATGACGGGATTCACCTGGTCCAGGGGCAGTTCCTTTTTCACCTGTTCGGGGCCTTCGATGACCCACAGGCCAAAGGGCTCGGCAGTGTCCAATTGCTGGTCCTCATAGCCCAGTTCTTCAAACAGGCCGGGCAGCTCCTTGCGGGGGAAGCCGGTAACGATGCGGTCCACCAAAGTGGAGCAGAAAATATTATCGTTTTCCAGCCAGGAAAGGAATTTTTCGCCCAGGTTCCACTGCTTGGCGGTTTTCAAAACGGCGTCCTTCAGGTGATAGCCGTTATCGTCAATGAGCTCGCAGGGCAGCAGGATGAAGCCCGGCTTACCCAGCAGGAAGCGTTCATGCAAAAAGCGGGTCAGCTTGCCAGGGTAGGAGGCCTGGGGCCTGTCGTCATACTGATCGGCGCCGGTGTACACGATGCCGGCCTCGGTGGTGTTGCTGACGATGAAGCGGAGGGTGTCCAGCTTGGCCAGGTCCAGGTAAGCCTGGAAATCGGCGTAGGGCTCCACTGTCTTTAGAACAGAACCGACTACCTTTACCTTCTTCACATCGCCCGCTTCTTCCCGGCCGCGGAGCATAACGGTATAGAGGCAATCCTGCTCGTTGAGCAGCCTGCACATGCCCCGTTCCAAGGGCTGCACGATGGCCACGCCCAGGTCGCACCCGCACTGGGTGTTCATGTTATCCAGCATTTCATCCACGAAGGCGCGCAGGAAGCCGCCCTCGCCAAACTGCATCACCCGGATGTTCTGGGGACGCTTTACCTGAGGCACCAGGGACTGATTCAATCTTTCCATTGCTTTCATTTCTCCTGTACGGTTTATTTCGTTTATTCCAGCACCAGGTGGATGCCGAAGCCGGCGAACTCATCCTGCAAATAGATAAACTTCATCCGCCCATCGGGGGTAAAGGTGGCGGTGGGCTCATCAAAGACGAAGCCCCGCTGCTCCAGGTGCCATTTGGCCCGGTCCACATTCTTGGTGCCGATGGCGATATGGCCGTGGGTGCCGCGGAAATTGGTTTTCATCATTTCGATCTGGGAGGAAACGAACAGGGACTTTTTGCTGTCCTTGCTTACGGGGCAGCCCAGCAGCAGGGCCAGCTTTTCCGCTTCCCGGTAAGTGACTTCCTCGTTTTCATTGTTGATGCCAATGTGCACGATGTGCAGCCCCAGCATCAATTGCACCGCGCTGCGGGCCAAATTTTCGATACGGGCCCAATCCTTCGCTTCCACCGCGTCGTCCGGCACCATCCAGCTGCCGCCGCCGGCCGCGATTTTGGGAAAAGCCAAATATTCAGGCAAATTCTTTTCGTTGATGCCGCCGGTGGGCACAAACTTTACATCGCCGTAGGGCGCGGCCATGGCCTTGATAAGCTTGAGCCCGCCCAAGGCTTCCGCGGGGAAGAACTTGACCGTTTTCAGCCCAAAGGAAAGCGCCGCCTCGATATCGCTGGGATTGCCGGTGCCGGGGAGCACAGGATAGCCCTTATCGATGCAGTGCTTTACCACCGCGGGATTCAGGCCGGGGGAAACGATGTAGCCAGCGCCCGCGTTCCAGGCCCGATCCGCCTGCTCGGCGGTGAGCACGGTGCCAGCGCCCAGCAGCACATCCGGCAAAGCTTCGTGCACCAGGCGGATTGCTTCCTCCGCGGCGTCGGTGCGGAAGGTGATTTCCGCCACGGGCAAGCCGCCGTTTTTCAGCGCTGTGCAAAGGGGCACGGCGTCCTCAGCGTTTTTTACCTTGATGACCGGCACCAGGCCGGCCAGAGACAATTGCTTGAGCATGTCCATTTTTATTTTCCCTCCTTTAAACGAAAGAAGCCGGAAGGCAGGGGACAGGATGGGCGCGTTCTGCGCATACTTTCTTTAAAAAAGCTCCTGTCTCCAGTCTTCCAACTCCGTTTTCCAGTTTAAATGCCAAAGTATGCTTTGGCGTTATTGTAGCTGATATCCCGCACCATGGCCTTGAGGAAATCCATATCGCGGGGATATTCGCCGTTTTCCACCCATTTGCCGATCAGGTTGCACAGAATGCGGCGGAAGTATTCGTGGCGCGGATAGCTGATGAAGGACCGGCTGTCCGTCAGCATGCCCACGAAGGCGCCCAGCACGCCCAGGTTGGCCAGGGTACGCATCTGCTCTTCCATGCCGTCCCGCTGATCCAGGAACCACCAGGCGGAGCCCATTTGAATTTTGCCCTTCACGCCGGACTGCTGGAAATTGCCCAGCATGGTGCCGATGGCGTGGTTGGCGGCGGGGTTCAGGCTGTAAAGAATGGTCTTGGGCAGCTGGCCCTGGGATTCCTGCAGGTCCATCAGGCGGGAAAGATGCTGGGCGATGGGCTGATCGATAATGGAGTCAAAGCCCACATCCGGCCCGTAGCGGCGGAACATGGCGGTGTTGTTGTTGCGCATGGCGCCAATATGGTACTGCTGCACCCAGCCGCGCTGGGCATACATGCCGCCCAGGCCGGCCAGCACCACCGTGCGGTAGCTGTCGATATGCTTTTGCTTCATTTCTTCGCCGGCCATGGCGGCGTGGAACGCCTTATCGGCCTGCTTGAAGGAGGGTTCGCCGTAAGGAACGGTATCCAGCGCATGGTCGGAAATGCGGGCGCCGCAGGCATGGAAATATTCCACCCGGCGTTCCAGCGCGGTGAGCACATCCGCCGTAGAATTGATTTCCATTCCCGCCACGCGGGAAAGCTGATGGATATAGTCTACAAAGCCAGCCCGATCAATATTCAGGGCCTTGTCGGGGCGGAAGGCGGGGTAGACCTTGGCCTTCAGGGAGTCCTGAGCGGCAATGGTCTGGTGGAAGGACAAATCGTCCACCGGGTCGTCGGTGGTGCAAAGGTAATCCACGTTGAATTTATCAATAAGGGCCTGAGCGCGGAAATCGTCGCCCTGGAGCATTTCGCTGGATTCATCGTAGATTTTACCGGCGGTTTCCCGGTTCAGGGGCGTATGAATGCCAAACACGCGCTGGAGCTCCAAATGGGTCCAGTGATAAAGCGGGTTGCCGATGGCGTGAGAAAGGGCGTCCGCGAAGGCGATAAACTTTTCCTTGGGGTCGCCGTCGCCGCGGATGAGCTTTTCCTCCACGCCCCAGCTCAGCATGGCGCGCCATTTGTAATGGTCGCCGCCGAGCATCAGATGGCTGATATTTTCAAATTTGATATTCTGAGCAATTTCCTTGGGGGAAAGATGGCAGTGATAATCGATGATGGGCATGTCCTTGGCCGCGTCGTGATAGAGCTCGCGGGCGGTGTCCGTGCTGAGAAGGAAATTCTCGTCCATGAAGGGCTGCATAACAATCGACCTCCTTTTTTCTTCCATTATAAGGCGCGGCAAAAGGAAAGTCAAGAAAAAGGAGGATGAAATATGGCTGTTTGACGAAAGAAAAAGGATAAACAAAAAAGAGAGAAGGGCGCGCGTTTAACGCATCTTTTGTGCTCGTTTTGCATTTCCTTTCCGGCGGGAATTGACAGGAGGAAGCAGAAATTCTATAATATTTCGCGTTCGCGGTGAAAACGCCGCCCAAGGAAGCGAGGCAAAGGATGAACGTTCATTGCAGGCAATGGCTGAAGGGATGCCGGGACGGCATTCCCATCGGACTGGGATATTTAGCCGTTTCATTTTCATTTGGCATCATGGCCCTGCGCTCCGGGCTGACGGTGGGGCAGTCGGTGCTTATTTCCGCGCTCAATTTGACCTCGGCGGGCCAGTTTGCTTCCCTTTCGGTCATTTCCGCGTCGGGAAGCTATGTGGAATTGGCGCTGTCCCAGCTCATCATCAATCTGCGCTATTGCCTCATGAGCGCCAGCCTGAGCCAGAAGGTGGACAGGAATTTTCCCTTTTTTCATCGCTTTCTGATGGCCTTTGGTGTGACGGATGAAATATTTGCCCTTTCCGCCTCGGTGAATGGGCCCCTTTCGCCCTTTTACACCTATGGTCAAATGTCCGTCGCCATTCCGGGCTGGACCCTTGGCACCCTCCTGGGGGCCGTGGCGGGCAACGTGCTGCCCGGCCGGGTGCTCAGCGCCCTGGGGGTGGCGCTGTACGCCATGTTCTGCGCCATTATCATTCCGCCTGCCAGGAAGAGCCGGGTGCTCATGATCGTGATTCTTTCCTCCATGGCGGCCAGCGTGATTTTTACCTTTGCGCCCTACCTTCGGGAGATTTCGTCCGGCACAAGGGTGATTATCCTTACCGTGGCCCTGGCCGCCCTGGCCGCGTGGCTAAGGCCGGTTGAGGAGGAAGCGCCATGAGGGGAAACGTGTATGTGTATATCCTGGTGATGGCGGGCGTTACTTATCTTATCCGCATGCTGCCGCTGACGCTGATCCGCGGCACCATCAAAAGCCGGTTCATTCGTTCGTTTCTCTACTATGTACCCTATGTCACCCTGGCGGTGATGACCTTTCCGGCGATTCTGAGCGCCACATCGTCCCCCTGGTCCGGCCTGGCGGGGTTTTTGACGGCGGTGGGCCTGTCCTACAAGGGAAAGGGATTGATTTTCGTTTCCCTGTGCGCCTGCGCCGTTGTGTTTTTGCTGGAGCTTGTATTGGTTTAATAAAAATAATCAGCCCGATATGAACATTTCCAGGCTGAATTGCCTGGAAATGCCATTTTATAGCAAATTGATGTTCCCATCGAAAGACTGCTTGCAGACTTTCGATGGCAGCGCATCGACTTTGTCGATGCGCTGAGCCCGGACAGCCGCTTAGATTGCCGTCCGGGCTTTGCCTGCGTTTAAGGAACGATTACCAAATCTTCATTTTCGTGCGGGCCGGAGAGCTTGTAGATAGGCCGCAGCCGAAGCTCCTGAATGCTTTCAGGCCGGGAATACGTGAAAACATACTTGATTCCGTCAGGCGCATCCTGCAGCTCTCCTTCCACAGAGGCGGCTTCTTTTCCATTGATGACAAGCGCATAATCGTACGGAAAATCGCAATCCATTTGGTACAGGGTTTCCCAATCCTGCTTCCAGGAATCAGGAATTTGCGTCAGGAGGATTTCTGCCCGAATATCCACTTGAGACACGGACACGGAGGCGAAAGCATGGTATTCATCGAATTTTTCACTGGCGGTCAAAACCGCGTTTTCATGCGCCTTGGGAATGCGCACAGGGGACAGGTTCAAGGCTTGGCGCGCATACCCGACCCACAGCGTTTCGCCGTCAAAATAGTAGCTGTTGGCTGAACGGTACAGCTTGTAATAAAGGTTCAGCGCTTCCTTGTTCCTGAACGCGTCGGGCAAGGGCCGCTCAAAGCGGAAATAGCTCATGAGCGCGCCGTCGATAACATCTTCGTTTCCCATGGAGGGGCACAGGTATTCGCCGCTTTCCGCGTCATACAATCCGTCTCCGGGATATGTGGTGTAAATGGTCACGCCCCAAGGCTTTTCGTTGCCGTAGCCTGCCAGCTCGTCCGGCAGCCAGTCTTCCTCCCAGCGCTCCATATTCTTCTGTTCCTCCGCCGTGGGCACGTAGCCTTCTTCCTTTACTGCCTCAGCCCCGGACAGGATGTAGGACAGATACAGCGCTTCGCCATCATAGAAGGCTTGATCCATCGTGAAGGTTGCCGCCGGGAAGGCGCCGTCGGCGGGCACGGTTTGGGTATCGCCGATATTGACGGCGTTTTGAGACAGGGCGTTCATCAATTCCTGGTCAGTATCGCTTTTCTGGGCGAAAAATTCAAACACGCCCGCGGAGGCAGCCACGGCCACGCCGGTCATGAGCAGCAGGGCGGCCAACGCAAACACGGCGGCAGCGGAAATTTTCCGTTTCATATGCTTTTTTTCTCCTCTCACTTGGTTGAGCACGGCGGCTTTTACTTCATCGCGCATGACCACGCCGGAAAGGCGCGCGTTAAGAGAGGACGCGATGCTACTGTTCGTCTTCATCAAAATACCACCTTTCAATTTTGGGCCGCAATTGGTCCCTGGCCCGTTTCAGCCTTGTGTTCACGGTAGCCAGGGGCAAATGAAGGGCCTGCGCAATGTCTTGAAGCTTCCAGTGCTGATAGTAAAACAATAGAATCACTTCTTTATACTTGGGCTTCAGGGTCAAAATTGCTTTCATCAGGGTATCATCCTGCACGGTGAAGGGAGCGGATGGCTCCGGCAGTTCGTCCAGGGTGATCCGCCGGTCTACCCGGCGA
>CAMOHY010000029.1 GCA_946615495.1 uncultured Clostridia bacterium | reverse complement strand
TGATGAAATCCTTCACCACCAGGTAGTTCACGTCGGCTTCCAGCAGGGCCATGCGCACTTCCCGCATCGCGTCCTTAATGTTCTGCTCCGTGAGCTTGCCTTTACCGGTCAGTTTTTTAAAAGCGTTTTGAAGCTTTTCTGAAAGCCCTTCAAAAGCCATTATTCTTCCTCCTGGTCCAGCAATGTATCGATCAGGCGGCGGGCGGCGGCCAAATGGCCCTCCGTTCCGCCGGCGGCCACCACCTGGCTCATTTCCCGCCGGCAGGCCTGCAGGCCCGCCTCCATGGCGCGGAAGCGCTTGAGCAGGCCCAGCTTTTCTTCCAATCCCTCCAGCTGCTTTTCCGTGCGGCTCACCGTGTCGTGCACGCTTTGGCGGGTGATGGAGAATTGCCCGGCAATTTCCGTCAGCGACAAATCCTCTTCCCAGTGCAGCCGCGCCATTTCCCGCTGGTTATCAGTGAGCATATTGCCATAGAAAGCCAGCAGCCAGGAAAGCAGCACCTTTTTTTCCATCGCCGCAAAATCAGCGTTGTCCATGGCAGCCTCCTGTCAAGGCGTTTTCCTTGACATACGGTATTATACACGTTTTCCGCGTCCTGTCAAGTGTTTTTCCCTGACCGCGCCGGATTTTTTTCATTTTTTCTTGAGTTTCCGGGCGTTTGCTGGTATCATGGGGAAAAAAAGGAGGAATGTGCGCATGTTTCGGCCCGTAACCCGTTTTAAGCAGCAGCTGCCTGAGCAGGAATGTATTGATATTTTAAATCAGGAGCTTCGGGGCGTGCTTTGTGTGCTGGGCGACGGGGGGTATCCCTACGGCCTGCCCATCAACCATTTTTACTGCCCGGAGGATGGAAAAATCTATTTTCACAGCGGCAAAACCGGCCACAAAATAGACGCCATGCGCCGCTGTCCCAAAGCCTCCTTCTGCGTTTACGATCAGGGCTATAGGAAGGAAGGCCAATGGGCGCTGAATATCCGCAGCGTGATCGTTTTTGGAAAAATTGAAATGGTGGAGGACCAGGAAAAGGTCTACGATATCGCCCGGCGCTTAAGCCGCAAATTCACCCAGGACGAAAGCTATATCGACCGGGAAATTCTCCGCTCCGGCCCCCGCACGCTTTTGTTTGCGCTGGTTCCCGAATACATGACGGGCAAGCTGGTAAACGAATCCTAAAGCGCTACCGCCCGATGAGCAGGGAAAAAACCGTGAGAACAAAAAGAAAACCAAAGTTGAAGGCGGAAAAGCGCAGCACATAGCCCTTGGCTTCTCCAGGATACTGGGCCATGTATTCCCGGAAGGTGATGAGGCTGGCCAGGGAGGCGATCAGCGTGCCCGCGCCGCCGATGTTTACGCCCGTGAGCAGGGACGGATAATTCTGGGTAAACTGAGAAAGCAGAATGGCTGACGGCACATTGGAAATGACCTGGCAGGAAAGCACGGCGGTGAGCAGCGTGTTTTTTTCCAAAAGCCCGGAAAAAAAGGTTCTGACCAGCGGCAGCCTTCCCATATTTCCCGCGAAAATGAAAAAGCATACGAAGGTGCCCAGCAGCCCGTAATCCACCATGCGAAGGGCCTTCCGGTCCAAAATCATCAGGCCCGTAATTACCAGAGCGATCACCAGCCACACCGGCAGGAGCCTGAACACCATCAGGATGGTGAGGGCAAACAAAGCAAGGTACAGCGCCGTACGCCCGGCGGGCAGCGTTTCCCTTTGCTGCTGGGAAACCCGCAGGCTGTGGAGGGGAACGAACAGGCAGCAAAGGCTTACCAGCAGCACGGCGGCCAGGAAGGGCGGCAGCATGATGCCCATGAATTCGCCCGTGGGGATTAAGTACCGGCTGTACAAATACAGGTTCTGGGGGTTGCCAAAGGGCGTGAGCATGCCGCCCAGGTTGGCCGCGATGTTTTGCAAAATAAACACCGTGGCCACTTCTTCTTTTCTGCCCGCGGTGGAAAAAACAAAGTATCCCAGGGGCAGAAAGGTGATAAGCGCCATATCGTTGGCGATGAGCATGGAGCCGATGAAGGTGATATAGATCAGCGTCAGGGCGGCCAGGCGGCTGTTGCCGGTCCACTGGATGATACGGCGGGCCAGGATGGAGAAAAAATGAATATTTTTCAGCGCGCACACCACCGCCAGCGTGCCAAACAGGCAGCAGAGGGTTTTCACGTCAAAATAGCCCGCGTATTCCTGGTCCGGCGGCACCAGCAGGGCGGAAACCGCCGCCGCGCAGAACGCGATGAAAAGCACCGCGTTCTTTTTAATCCACGCGAAAACGCGCCCCGCATTCAAAGGGCGCGCGCTTGCGTTCGCTTCTGTACCGTTCATGGCGTGTACGCCTCGCTTGCAAAAATTGGCTCTATCTGGAGCGGCCACCATGATAGACAAAAAGCCTTCCTTTGTCAAGACATTATTTCACAGTTTTCCAAAGTTTCTGCGATATAAAAGGAAATGTACGGTCATTGCGCCTTTCCGTTCCATGCGAAAGACGGCCCATTCTGCCTCCAAGGGGGCGAAAAGCGCGTTTTTTTAGGCCGCGGGCCTTTTCTTCACTCCTCAAAGGCCGTTTCCGGCTCCGAAAAGTCCGGGTCCGCCTCCGGCATGCGCTGGCAGCAGTAAATGAGCGCGTCCTCGCCGTTATCCACATAGTAGCGCTTGCGCACGCCCACGTATTCAAAGCCCAGGGATTGGTATAGTTTCTTGGCCGCTTCGTTGCTGCGCCGCACCTCCAGGGTGGCGTACACCACGCCCAGGTTGGCGGCGTAGCGCATCAATTCCTCCGTCAGCCTGCGGCCGATGCCCCGGCCCCGGCAATCCTTTCTGACGGCAATATTGGTAATATGCGCTTCATCCAGCACGATCCAGGCCCCGGCAAAGCCCACCGTCTGGCCCCCCTCCTGCGCCACCAGATAGCGGGCGCAGGCGTTGGCGGTCATTTCCTTGACAAAGTCCTCCCGGCTCCAGGGGGTGGGAAAGGTGGCCGCTTCAATGGCGTGCACAGCGTCCACGTCCTCAAGCCCCATGCGCCGCACCTTTAATTCACTCATGGCCCTTCTCCCTTAGGTTCTTCTGCCGCTCCGCCTGGGGCGGACGCAGGTAAAGCGGGGAAAGCTCGCGGTAGCTGACCGCCTCCTCCCGCTTTTCCCAGGCCAAATACGCCGCGGAGGCCGGGCGCAGGAAGGCAAGATGGGCCGGGGCAAACCGCGCCCTTTCGCCCAATATCCGCCCGATATTGTCCCGGTGCACCGGCATACCGTCGCCCAGGAACAGCATAGGCTGGCCAAAGGCCGCGGTTTTTTCCAAGAATTCCTCTATTTTGATGGGCTCATCCTGAAATAGCCTGCGCAACGTGCCGCCTTCAAAGGCCGCGCCGTACACCTGGCCCGCCCGCGCGTCCTGAATGGGACAGATCACGCCGGGGAAGGGCTGCACGCCCGCCGCCATGGCCTCCAGCGCGTCCACGGCCACGCAGGGCTTGCCCTCCGCGTGGGCCAGCGCCTTTACCGTGCTCACGCCGATGCGCACCCCGGTAAAGGAGCCAGGGCCCACCGTGACGGCAAACAGGTCCGTTTGCCCAATATCAAGGCCGGTATGCCGGTAGGCTTCCTCCGCCATGGGCAAAATGGACTGGGAATGGGTAAAGGCGTTCACGGCCATGGCTTCATAGCGCACCGCCCCATCCTCCATCAGCGCCACGCCCGCCACAGGGCCCGATGTGTCCAAGCAAAACAAAATCATAGGATATCTTCCTCCCGGAAGGAAAACCCGCCCTGAGGGGCAAAGGAAATTTCCCTGTCGTTTTCATCGATCGGCCGGATGCAGATTTTCAGCACCCTGGACGGCAAATACTCCGCCCCGTTTTCGCTCCATTCGATCAGGGCGACGCCGTCGCCGCCCAATTGCTCCTCCATGCCCATTTCCGCGATTTCTTCGGGGTCCTCAATCCGGTACCAGTCGAAATGGTACAAGGGGAGGCGCCCCTCGTCGTAGGCGTTGAGAATGGTAAAGGAAGGGCTGGGAACGGGCCCCTTAACGCCCAGGCCGCGGGCGATGCCGCGGGCCAATTCGCTTTTTCCCGCGCCCAGGTTTCCCTGGAGCAGCAAAACATCGCCCCTTTGCAGCACCTTGGCCAGCCGGGCGCCCAAGGCCCTGGTTTCCTCCGCCGAATGGGTTACGATCACAGGCTCATCCCCCTCTCTTTTGACCGGAGCATTATACCGCCGAAACAAATTTTCTGTCAACTACATGATGGCGAAGCCCTGCAAATAAAACAGGCTGTAGGAAAAGAACAAAAGCGCTTCCCCAGCGATGAGCAGCTTTTTCCCAACGCCGGGCCGCACTTTGCACAGCACCAAATACACCGGCACGCAGCACAGCATATACCGCCCGCCGCTAATCATCCACCCGGAAAGATAGGTAAAGCCCAGGTACGCGCCGCCGTACAAAAGATACGCCACCCGCTCCTGACGCCTGGCCCCGAAAAGGAGCACGCCCAGCGTGAAAAAATACAGCGCGATCTGCACCCAGTAAATGAACAGGCCAAGGGGCGGATACTCCAGCGCCTGGCCGAACTGCACGGCAATGTTGCGGCCAATCCACTGGGTGGTTTGATACCAGGGCTCCCCCGCCTCGTACAAAAGGAACTGAAAGGGATTTCCATGCAAATGGACGTTTAAGAGCAGGTACACGCCAAAGCCCGCGGGAATCAGCAGCAGCGCGGCATCGCCGGGCCGCATTCCTTTCCCGCTTTTTCCCAGCCGGTGGGTCACCCATTCGTACACCGCGGGGAAAATAAGCAGCATGCCCTGGGTGCGCGTCAGCGCCGCCAGAAACCCCAGCGCCCCGGCCCAGGGATACTTTTCCCGGCGCAGGGCGTATAGGCATCCTATGGTCAAAAGCAAAAACAGCCCTTCCGTGTACACGCCCATCACGAACATGGAAAAAGGATACAGCGCCAAGAGCAGCACGCCGTCCCAGGCGTTTTCCGCCGTGCCATCCAGCAAAATAAGCTCATAGAGCAAAATGGCCGCCCCGCCATAGCACAATTGGGATATGGCCATACCCGCCAGGGGCAGGCTGCCCAGCACCGCGCCCAACGCGCGGATGCACAGCGGATAGAGCGGATAAAACACCAAATTGATGGCGTTTTCCCCTTCCGCCACATAACCGTTTTGCGCAATGTCCAAATAGCGCACGGCGTCCCCCGGCAGGGTGAGCCGCTGCTCCAGAAGCGCAAAGAGGGCGGGAAAGGAAAAGCCGCCGTTTAAAACAATCTGAGCCAATATAATCATGAAATAGTGCAGGCCCAGGCTGGCCGACGCGATGAGCAGCCAGGTTTTCCATTTTCGTTTCATCGTTCTTTTCATTTTTTTACCCCACCACGCCAAAGACGCAGCCCGCCGTCACCATGGCGGAAAGGCACAGGCTCACGGCCATGAGCCAATGGAAGGCCGCCCCGGAAAAGCGGATATTCCGTCCTTCCAGCCGCCTTCCCGCCAAAGAAAAAACGCAGGAAAGCATGAACAGCCCCACCGGCGGCCAGCCCGGCAGAAAGAAAAACACCGCAAACGGCAGGCAAAGCAAAAGAAACGAAGCGTTTTGGGAAAACCCGTCTCCAAAGAGAACAAAAAGCCTTTCCCGCACCAGCCACACCGAAAAAAACGTACACCCAAACGCCAAAGCCACTCCGGCAAACATATACTGGCCAAACAGCGCATCGCCCAGAAAATGGGCCGCGTAGGCAAACAGCCCGGAAAGCGGCGCAAAAAAGGAGGGCTGCAGCAGGGAATAAACCATTTTGCCCACATAGGGCCCGCGAAAAATGGCGGTGATACGCGCTTGATTGGACAGCGACTCAAAATTCATCTGAGCCATCAGCGCGGCAATAAGCCAGTAAGCGCCGCCCATACTCCCTGCCATAACGGCGCACTGGCCCAGCCGTTTTCTTTTTTCCGGGCGCAAAAAGCCCATTTGCTCCAGAAAAGCCGCCACCAGCACGCCCACCAGCGCCAGCATGCCGCCGCCAGCCGCCAGCCCCAAAAATTCGCCCATACAGCCCCCTTTTTGAAAAAATCCATCTGCTCCTTCAAGCGGGGCAGATGGAATATGGAAGTTCGCCGTTTATTGGCCGTCCGGCCCAAACACGATGGCAGCGCCTTCGGGACGCACATCCAGCACGAAGCAGGAATGGACGCCGAATACCTGCTCCATCCGCCGCACGAAATCATCCACCATGGCGTTGGGAACGAAATTCAGCGTGGTGCCCGCGAAGCCGCCGCCGTGCACGCGCCAGGCCCCTTTGCCCTTGAGCATGCTGCCCGCCATGGCAAGCGCCAGGGAAAGCGGCTGGTGTTTCCCAGCGGGGTAAATATTTTGCAGCAGCATCCAGCTGCTTTCGCCGGAAGCGATAATATTTTCAAACATAGCGGGAATATCCCCGCTGCGGATGGCCTGCACCATGTCCTTCACCCGCTTATTTTCATCCAGGAAGTGGAAGGCCCGCAGCACGGCCCTTTCCCCCAGCTTTTCCCGGATTTCCGGAATATGCTGCCACAGCTGCTCCGGCCGCACCCGGCGCAGCACCTTTTCGCCCATCATTTCCGCCACGCCCTGCATTTCGCTGCGCACGGCGGCGTATTCCGCCGTCAGGTTATCATGGCTGCCGCCGGTGTTCACCACCACCAGGGAATAGCCCGCGTCCTGGAAGCCGAAGGAAAGAGGCGTCACCTGGGGCTCGTCCTTAAAATCAATCGTCACCAGGCCGCCGGTGGAGCAGGCCATCTGGTCCATCAGGCCGGAGGGCTTGCCGAAATATACGTTTTCAGCGTACTGGGCGATTTGGGCCCGCGGCGTGCTTTCGCAGGTAAAGCCGTTGTACAAAGCGTCAAGGATGGCGCACACCATCACCTCGTACGCGGCCGAGGAGGACAGGCCGCTGCCGCCCAGCACATCGCTGGTGACGGCGGCGTCAAAGCCGCCCAGGCGGAAGCCCCGCTCCTGCATGCCCTTGGCCACGCCGCGCACCAGCGCCGCGGAGGTGCCTTCCTCTTCCTTGCGGGGGGCAAGGTCCGATAAAGACAGCTCGATGGCGGGATAGCCCGCGCTGCAAAGGCGCACGGTCATATCCTCGCGGGGAGAGACGCAGGCCACGCAGTCCAAATTCACCGCGGCGGCCAGCACCCGGCCGTTATTGTGGTCCGTATGGTTGCCGATGATTTCCGTCCGTCCCGGCGCGCTGATAAAATACAGAGGGGCGCCGCCTTGGTGGAAAAGCTCCTCGTGGGTTTTGAGCAAATTGGCATACCGGGTCAGCTGCCGGGCCAATTCTCCTTCCCGATGGCCGTACAGCCGGGAAAGCCGCTCCATCGCCGCAGGCCGCCTCATTTGAGAAAGCATCTGTGCATAATGGTTCATCGTGTGTTCTCCTCCTCAAAGCCGGTCCAGAATTCCCTGCCAGAAGCTCAGGAACGCGGGAAGGCCCAGCTCATTCAGCTTTTGTTCAAAGGAAGCAAAGGTTTCATCCGAAATTTCTTCTTCCCCCAGCACCCAGCGGGCCAGCTGCATATCCACGTAGTAGCCCAATTCCTCCTGCATGGGGGCCACCTGGGCCGCTTCCTCCGCCGTCAAGGTGTAATACGGGAAAGGCATCACCGCAAAGGCGGCGAACTGCGCCTGCTTTTCCAGAATATTTTTCACCATTTCGCCGCCGCTCATCCGCTGCTGGAATTCTCCCGCCAGGATGCCGGGGTTTTCCGCGCCGCCCTCAATCAGGGTGCCCCCGCGGTACATGTCGTAATTATTTTGGTTGGATTCCAGCAGCCGCCAGCTTCCGTCGCCGTCCACCAGATAGTCCACGTCCTCCTGGCCGATGCCGGACAGGATGGCCCCTTCCTCCGTATACAGGAAATCCACCCACTCCAGCAGCTTTTCGGGCTGGGCGCAGCGGCTGGTAATGGCGAAGGTGCCCCGGAACAGCGGGCCGGAAAAATTGCGGTAAACCTGCTTGCCGTCGTAGGAAAGAGGCATCAGGATTTCATAGTTTTCCGCCCACGTCACCTTGAAAACATCCGCCGCCATGTTGGTGAGCACAATGCCGTAGGTAGCCGCCGCCTTGGAATCGGTGACGGTGCGCATTTCGTCGGTCAAGCTAAAGCCGTTTTTATCCAGCAGCCCCGCCTGATACAGATCGCGGCACCAGGTGACGAACAGGCGGTAGTTTTCCTCCAGGGGCATGAACTTTACCTGCTCCCCGTCCACAAACACATTGTAGTCGTTGGCGATCAGGCCAAAGGCGTGGGCCATGAATTTCAGATCGAAGGGCCCTAAAAAGCCCATGGGGATTTCATCGGCTTTTCCGTTGCGGTTGGGGTCCCGGTTTTTGAACGCCGTCAGCACATCCGTTAACTCCTGGGCGGTGGTGGGCTCGGCCAGGCGCAGGGTGTTCAGCCACTCCCGGTTGATCCACATATAGTTCTGCGCGGGCGTGGGCGCGATGAAGGGCAGGGCGGCGATGCTGCCGTCCGGCAGGGTGATGGCCGCCTCGTAGTCGGGATGCTCCTGAAGGATTGCCCAAAGATGGGGCGCGTGCTCCTCCAGATAGGGCTTCAAATCGATCAAAACGCCCTTTTGGCGCAGGTCAATACATTCCTGCCCAGTCAGCGCCGCCTTGAACAGCACATCCGGCAAATCCGCGTCTCCGGCGGTCATGGCCGCCTTGGCCTTGGTCCATTCCGCATTGTCGGTGTACTGCCGGTAAATAAAGTGGACGCCGGTTTTATCCTCCATCCGGAAAAAAAACTGGTTGTTTACCCAATCGCGGTACTGTGTATTGTCATAGCCCGCCATGACGAAGGAAGGCTCCTCCGCCTGCTCCGCCAATGCCGCGCTGCCCAGGCACAAAAGCGCCGATAGCAGCAGACAAATCATCCGCTTGAAAGCCATGCCGTTTCCTCCTTACCGATAATATAACTATTATACAGGAAACCGCTGCTTTTTGCCACCCCTTTTTTGTGAATTTTATGCTATTTTCTCCCCCGCCCCCTCCGCACCCGCCCCTTTTTCGCTTCATAGGATGCAGTATCACCTATGAAGGAGGGATTTCATGCGATTGCTAATATGCGGCGAGGGCGAAAGGGAAGGGTGGCTGAAAAGGCTCTGCCTCAAGCGCGGCCACTCGCTTCCGGACCACGGGCCATGGGACCTGGCCGTGCTTCCCCTGCCCCGCAGCGAAATAACGGAGGAATGGGCGGCCCAGTTGCCGCGGGGCCAGAAAGTGGTCTGCGCGCTGACAAAGCCCAGCTTTGACGCCCTGGCCCAGCGCCGGGGCTGGCGTCTATTCCGGGTGCTTGAGGATGAAGCGTACACGCAGGAAAACGCATACCTGACGGCGGAAGGGGCGCTGTTTGCCGCGGCGGCGCATTTAAACCGCGCGTACCAAGGCTGCCGGTGCCTGGTTCTGGGCTACGGCCGCATCGGGAAGGAACTGACCCGCCTGCTGCGCTGCCTGGGCGCCCAGGTGACGGTGGCGGCCCGGCGGGAGGAAAGCAGGAAGGCGGCGGGAGAAAACAGCGTTTCCATGGAGGAGATAGCCACCGTTCTGCCTGCTATGGAGGTAATTTTCAACACCGTGCCCGCCCAGGTGCTTGGCGAGGACGAACTTTTGCTTGTGCCCGCCTTCTGCCCGGTCATCGAACTGGCCAGCCCGCCTTACGGCTTGGACCTGGACGCGGCCCTGAGATTGAACGTAAAGCTTTTCTTGGAAAGCGGTCTGCCGGGGCGCTACTGCCCCCAAAGCGCGGCGGAAGCGTTGCTTCGCTATATAGAACGGGAGGCTTTAAAAAATGAGTAAAACGCGGGTCGGCTTTGCCCTGACGGGCTCTTTTTGCACGTTCCGTCAGGTATTTGGGGTGATCGGGGAATTGGTGGAGAAGGGATATGACGTGATCCCCGTGCTCTCCTACAGCGCGGGAAAAGAAGATACCCGGTTCTATCCCAAGGACACCGTATGGCATATCCTGGAGGAAACGACAGGAAACAAACCGTTTTCTACTTTGCCGGAGGTGGAGCCCATCGGCCCCAAAAAGCTGCTGGACGCCTACGTCATCGCCCCCATGACCGGGGCCAGCATGGGCAAAATGGCCCACGGCATTTTTGACACGCCGGCGTTGCTGGGCGCCAAATCGCATTTGCGAAACAGCAGGCCGGTGCTGGTGGCTCCCTCCACCAACGACGGGCTTTCCACCGCGGCGGAAAATATCGGGAAGATTTTGGCCATGCGGAACGTTTATATAGTACCCTTCGGTCAGGACGACCCGGCAGGCAAGCCCCGCAGCGTGGTGGCGGATTTTTCCAAAATTCCGGAAGCCTTGGCCGCAGCCCTGGCCGGGGCGCAGATGCAGCCCATTCTGCTTGGCAGCTTGAAAAACGAAGGGAAATAGGATATAATATATACTTGTGGAGGTATCGCCATGAAACACGGAAAGAAATGGATTATCTGGGGGCTTCTCTTGTCCCTGCTGCTCTTTTCCGCTCCCGGCGCGCTGGGTGAAGCGGAGGCGGACAGCGAAAAGGAAGCCTTGCCTGTTACCTTTTCTGAAAAGGAAGAATGGGCCGTCAACAGCGACGGGACCATCAATTTCGACAGCTTCGTCCGCTATCCCGTGTTTGTCACGGAGGATGAAGCCCTGGCCCCGGCAATCGAACGGGTCAACCAGGCGATCGAGGAAAAAGCGCATATTTCCGCCTATCTGCAATTGCTGTCCACGGTGAGCCCCGGCGGCGCCGGGCTCCGGATGGATTACGAAACAGGCCTTTCTTTCTCCGTTAGGCTTGAACCCAGCTTTCATGTTGAACTGCATGATTGGTACGTATCCCTTTTGTTCAGCGCGGAGGGAAAAATGCTCAGCGGCAGGCCGTCCCAGGTGTATTATCCCATGACGTTCAATCTGCGTACCGGCGAGGAAATAGCTTTTGACCAGCTGTTTTCCGATCCGGCCGGGGCCAAGGCGTACATGGAAAGCACGCTGGAAGAGGACATTGAGCCCACCCTGTCCACTTACCTGGAAAACAATCAATTGTTCCCTGTGCCCTACGACCGTTTTTTCCTGGATTCCTGGGGCCATGTGGTGATCGTATACGAAAACAGCCAGCTTTCCTTCCTCTCCGGCACATCCGGGGCCGTTTCCTTCCGGTACAGTGAACTCAGCGACTGGCTGGACCAGTCTTCGGACGGCGTAATCGCCCATTTCCCCTATTGGTCCCAAACGCAGCGCACGGAGGAAGAAAGCCTTCAGACCCTTTGGAATACGCTGAAGCAGGGCTATCTTGTGGCATGCGGCGACGCGGAGGTGCGGCTGGGCGCGGCTTTGCCGCCCATTCTGGACCGCCTGCACGCCACAACCGATTCGGGCTATTACCCTGGCGGAATATACTATGAAGTGGAAAATCCTTATTTCCGGGGCGCTCTGCTTATCAGCGGCGAAAGCGGGGAAAGCGTGAACGGCCTCCAAACCAGTCAATGGGATTTGGGCGGCATTCAGACCGGCAAAACGCTTTTGAGCGACGCGGAAAAATACCTGAACGCGGAGCCCGCCGCCCGCGTCAGCCTGGATGAAACGGCGGCGGAAAGCTACCGCGTGTGCGCGGGCGCCGCTTCCGTGTATCTCCTGGAGGATCAAAACGGAAAGCCCCTTACCTTCACGCTGTACGCCGATGAAAACGGCGTTGTGCAGTATGTAAAGCTATCCTACAAATAAAAAACGAAAAAGAAGAGGAAACCATGAGCGCAACCGCAGCGAAAAATAAAAAGCAATCGCAGCCCGCCCTTGCCACCACCGGCCGGGGCGCGGCTTTGTATATCACGTTGGGCATGTTCCTGCTCACCCTGGGCCTGGGCTTTCTCATTTCCATGCTGGGCATTCAGGAAAGCTTTGTGATGCAGCAGTTGTTTTTGATGCTGCTGGGGCTGTGCGGCCCCTTGTGCCCCGCCTTCCCCTTCCTGCTTTTGTGGGGCGGGGCCAAGCTGCTGGTGGCCAGCCGCCACCGGGTGTCCGCCCGGAATTTTTTCCTGGTGTTTGGTTTGTATCTGCTGCTTTTGGCGGGCTACACCCTCATTGCCCGCGTGCCGCAGGGCACCGGGCTTTCCGTGCCCTATTTGGATTTTGTGGCCCAAATGGCGCAAAGCGGCGCGGCGGGCGGCAGCGGCTTTTCCGCCTGCCTGAATCAGGCTTACCTTCAGCGCTCCACCGGGGCGGGCGGGCTGCTGGGCATGCTTTTAGCCTGGCCCTTGAACCATGTGCTCACCCGCGTTGGCGCGGTGATGCTCGTGGCGGTGCTCATGGCCGCCTTGCTCCTCATCCTGTTCCGCCTCCACCCCGGCGCGCTGTTCCGCTCCGCTTCGGACTTTGGGGAAAAGCATCGCCAGCGCCTGGCGGAAACGCGCCGCCAGCGGCAGGCGGAGGAAGCCGCCCAAGCCGCGGAAGCGGCCCCTTATGGCGGCGCCGGCTATGTGGACAGCGACGGGCAGACGGAGGACCTTACGCCCCCTTCCTATTACCGGCCCGCGCCCATTTATAACGCGCAGCCCGCCTATGCCCCGGCCCCCAAGCGGCAGGATGAGCAGGGCTTTTACGCCGTGCAGCCCGATCTGTACGAAGAGCGTTTCCCCGAAGAGGATTCCCCGGCGGAAAAGAAGCGGCCCGCCATGGAGCAGCCCGCTTGGCGCGCGCAGCCGGAAACCGCGCCCGCCCAGGCCGCGCCTGTTCAGGAGGTTAGCCTGCCGGACAAGCAGCCCGGAAAGCTAAGCGGCCTGCTGAACCGCTTAAAGCCTGCCGACGCCATTCCCGTTTCTTCCGCCCCGGCGGCCCAGACGGAGAAGGGCGCGGCCAGGACCGCGCCGCGGGCCCAGCAGCCCGTGGTGAAGGAGCCCCTGGTGCCCCCCGCGGCCCAAGCCCTGGACGAAGAGGACGACGACCTGCCCTGGGAAACGCCCGCCGGGCAAAAGCCCATTTCCAAGCCCGCCCCGCGGCCTGAGCCCATCTTGCCCAAGCCTCAGGCAAAGGCAGCGCCCAAGCCAGCCGCGGCCCCGCAGCCCGCCGCGCCCGCAGCCTCCTGGGCCGCCCAGGTGAAGGAGAAAAAAGCGGAATTGGAGCTTCCCCGCCATACCGCCAGCAAGGACGAGCCCCAGCAGGTGTTTACCGACCCCGTAATGCCCCTCACCGGCGAAAAAATTTCTATTTCTCCCCGGCGGGATAAGCAGGACGCGCCCAACGCCCGGCTGGACGGCACCACCGGCCCCCAGCTCAAGCAAACCGCCATGGAGGATTCTATTCCCTATCAGGCGCCGCCCATCCGGCTGCTCAAGGAACTCAAGCCCGTTTCCCAGTCCGACGCCAGCCAGGAGGATGAGCGCCGGGCCCAGATCATCGAAGGCACCCTGCGCTCCTTTGGCGTGGAATCGGAGGTCAAGCAGATCATGCACGGCCCCTCCATCACCCGCTTCGCCATCCAAATCGCGCCGGGCGTGAAGGTGAGCCGCGTGGCCAACACCGCCGACAACCTGGCCCTGGAGCTCAAAACCCAGCATGTGCGCGTGGAAGCGCCCATTCAGGGCACCAATTATATCGGCATTGAGGTGCCCAATAAGCTGGTCAGCACCGTGTCCCTGCGGGAAGTGCTGGACAGCCCGGAGATGAACGCCAATCCTTCTCCCCTTCTGGTGGCCCTGGGCAAGGATATCGCCGGCTCTCCCGTGCTGTGCGATTTGAGCAAGATGCCCCATCTGCTCATCGCCGGCGCCACTGGCAGCGGTAAATCCGTGTGCATCAACTCCATCGTGTGCAGCCTGCTTTACCGCACCACGCCGGACCAGGTGCGCCTTATCATGGTGGACCCCAAGCAGGTGGAATTGAGCGTTTACAACACCATTCCCCATCTGCTGGTGCCCGTGGTGTCCGATCCCAAGAAGGCCGCCGGGGCCCTGGCCTGGGTGGTGCAGGAAATGCTGGAGCGCTACGGCAAATTTTCCACCCTGGGCGTGCGCAACCTGGCGGGCTACAATAAGGCCAACCAGGGCACCGACAAGGTGCTGCCCAACATCGTGGTCATCATTGACGAAATGGCGGACCTGATGGAGGTTTGCCGCAAGGACGTGGAAGAATCCATCCGCCGTCTGGCCGCCCTGGCCCGCGCCG
>CAMOHY010000028.1 GCA_946615495.1 uncultured Clostridia bacterium | reverse complement strand
GGGAAGACACAAATATTGATTTCTTTTTTTCGTTAAAAAGCATGAAATATCGAATCATCATTCCTGTTTTTCCATTGTTTTTCTTCAAACTACGCAAAATAGCGCTTGCAAATATTGAAACCTCAACGTATAATATGAGACGATACATATCACATTGGTTTGTGAGTATCAAATTATACGAGGGGAAAATCATGGTAAGAGAAAAGAAAAAAGAAATCACACGCAGAACGATCATGGAAGAGGGGTTTAAGCTTTACGCGGAACGTGGAATTGAGCTTGTCACGCTTCCGGAAATCGCGGATGCCAGTATTGTTGGGCGAGCTACCATCTTCCGCTATTTCAACAGCAAGCTTGAATTGGTCATTGCCATTGCCACCTGGAAATGGGAGGAATACATCAAAGAGTATGACGAAATGATCGACGAAAAGGATATTCAGAAAATGACCGGCGCGGAGTACCTCAAGCATTTTCTGGATTCCTTCCTTGACCTGTACCGGAATCATAGCGATATTCTGCGGTTCAGCTACTATTTCAACAGCTTCGTGAGAAACGAAAAAGACGCTCTGGCACACATGCAGCCTTATATCAATGTGGTCAATGAGCTCAAGAAAGCCTTTCATGAGATGTATGAGCGCGGTAAGCAGGACGGCACATTGAACACGGAAATTTCCGAAGAAGAAATGTTCTCCAGCAGTTTCCATATCATGCTGGCCGCCGTGACGCGCTACGCGATAGGGCTGATATATATTTCGGAAAAAACAAACCCAGAAAAGGAAGTGGAGCGCTTGGAGAAGTTGATACTGCGAGAGTTTACGAGGGAAAAATAGTTACTTGGTATCTGTTCAGTCATGATCCCTTTGCTGCCTGGTATATACCGAGTTCCAAGTTCTAAGCTTCAGTTTGTCTGCCGTAAGAATGAATCTGCCAAATAGCGTCAGGAAAGGAGGGAGCGGCGCTGAAACTGAAAGAAAAATGCAGCAAGGAAATGAGCCGCGTGGAAAAAACGCTCATTTTGATGATAGCCGCGTTAGCGGTATTGATCGCGCTGATGTGGATTCTGCTGGGCAGGCGTTTGCTGGCGAGAAATCTGGCTGCGGATGCGCCGGCGCAAACGGACGCTCCTTCCCGTCAGGCGCTTTCCATGCCGGAGGATTATCTGCCGAAAAACCTGGCCGTCGGTTGCCTGCCGCCGGAAGCGGTATTTGAGGATGAGGCGGGAAATCCCATTCCGCTTTCAGATCTCATGGAAGAAGGAAAAGAAGGCCTTTGGCTGATTTTCTGGGCCAGCTGGTGCCCGGACTGCGAAAACCAGCTGCGGTATATCGCAGAGATGGAAGCCTTGGCAGAACAATACCATGTGAAACTGGTGCTGGCCGACAGGCTGAACAGAAGCAAGGAAAGCGTGCAAGCGGCGCAACATACAATCGCCCAGGCGAAGGGAAGCGCGCCAATCGTTTATGACGCCGATGAAAAGGTATACATTTCCTGGGGCTTTCAGGAAATCCCCTCCGCTGTGGTGCTGGATCGGGAAGGCGCGGCGCGCTCCTTCGCCGCCGGAGCGCTGACCCCGGGAGAGTGTGAAGGGCTGCTGAAACGGGCTTTGCAGGGCCGCGCCAGCATGGGCCTTTCTTTCATCAGGGAGCGGCTGTCCAGCCAGCGGGGGGGCGTCTATACCAGCACGGCAAACAGCGGCGAATCCCCCTCGGGCCAGGATGTGCTCAGCGAAAGCCAGGGGCTGATGCTGCTTTACGCTTTGATGAAGGACGATCAGGCGCTGTTTGATCAAACGCTTTCCTTTATCCGGTCCGACATGCTGGAAAACAGCCTGGCCGCCTGGTACGTATCTGAAGGGCAGAAAGCCCTTGTGAACGCCGCGTTGGATGATCTTCGCCTGATTTGCGCGTTACGGAAAGCCGGTGAAAAGTGGAGCAGCGAAGCCTATGACCAAACGGCCCGGGACATAGCGGAAGCGCTTTTGCGCCTGTGCGTAAACGATCAGGGTGGCCTGGTGGATTACGCTTCGCTGAATGGAGAAGGCCAGGCGCAGACCATTTCTCTTTGCTATCTGGATATCGCGAGCCTGCGGGAGCTCGCCGGGGAAATGGAGGGCTTTGTTCCGGTGCTTGAAAAGGCGGAGGAGATTTTGCCCGGCGGCAGAATTTCAGACGGTTTTCCTTTCTACTATGCTTCTTATGATTACGCCACCAAATCGTACAGCCAGGACGAGCTGAACACGGCGGAAGCCCTGTACACCCTATGGAATCTGAGCAGGGCCAAGGAGCTTCCCGCGGATGCCTGGGCTTTCTTGAAAAGCAGGATCGAAACGGGAGACCTGGCGGCCCGGTATCACGTGGACGGCACGGCTGTGAAGGGCTTTGAATACCATTCCACAGCGGTATGGGGCCTGGCCGCCCTGATCGCCAGGGAGGAAGGGGACGAAAGCGCCTTTGAACTGGCGCTGCGCCGCATGGACCGGCTACTGATCCTGGATGCCAGCGACGCGCTTTTTGGCGCTTACGCGCAAAAAGGCGCCGCGGCGCACGCCTTCGACCAGTTGATCCCGCTGCTGGCAAACGCCTGGGCGGATGAAAAGCCTGCGGCATGGGGAATGTGAGCATGGAAAAAAAGTGTGAAAATCCGTTTGCCCGGTTTGCGAACTTTTTCCGCAGGGCGTTCCACGCCTACAATCTGCGGCTGAGCAAGGTCTATTCTCCTAATGTGGCGGCTCTTACGGGCACGGCGCTGGTGCTGGCGATGCTGGCTTTCATTCTGTTCATTCCCCCCTTTGTGGGCGTTGCGGATGACGGGTCTTTGACCGGGATTCTGCAGGGCACGGGGCTGGGATACAGAAGGCAGGATTTGGCTTATCCCACTGGGGCTTACTTTGTCCGGGTGTATCTGCATTCCCTGTACCAGCCTTCCGGCCTGTCTGTTCACCGGTCGCTGATCCGCTTTGCCATGTGGGTGGATGACCAGTTCACCCGCGACAACCTGTTCGATATCCGCTTTCTGGCCGGGTTTTATACCCTATTGTATCTGCCTGCCGTGTATGTGACCCTGCGGGGCATTGCGGCGCGGGTCAAGGTGGCAGCGGAAGCCACCTTCCTGGTGATCCTGGGGGCGCTTTTCTTCGGGGACGCGGCGGCAACGGCCTATTTCAACAGCCTATACCCGGATGCGCTGTGGCAGATCTGCATGATTTACTGCGTGGGCTTTTCCATGACTTTGCAGCACAAGGACGCAAGATGGACCCACGCCGGCTTATTCGGTTTCCTCGTTTCCGGCTGCGCGCTGACCCTTTCGGAAAGCCATTGCGCCGCCGCAGGGCTGGTGTTCACGATGTACTTTACGCGCATGATCATGATGGAGGACAGAACGGCTCAAACCTCTGTGATCGCGGGGGTCTGCGCGGTGGTGATGCTGGTATCCTCCATCGTGAGCGCCACGGCGGGAAGCACCCGTTTTACGGAAGCCTCCAAGCTTCACGCCATGACCAACGGGGTGCTGCTCCGCTCCAACAACCCGGAAAAAACCCTGGAAGAATTCGGCATTGAGCCGCGCTTTGAAACGCTGACGGATATGTCCAGCTACAGCGATTACCCCTACGCCCTTGCCGGGGAGCCGGAGATTCAGCGAAGCTTTTTAAGCCGCTATTCCCTGGGCTCCATCATCTTTCACTATGTCAGGCATCCCCTTGCCTTCGCGGGCCTTCTGGAAACGGGCGTGCGGGCTTCGTTTCATCCCATGCGGGGCTACGTGGGCAATTATGAAAGCGGCCTGCAATACCCGGAGCGCATGACCAATGGGCAGCTCACCTTTTACAGCAATTTCAAGGCGAATTCCCTGCCCCAGACTCTGGGCTTCCTGGCCATCCTCGGCGGCGTATACTGGGCGCTGTTCCGGAAGCGGCGGGGGCTCATGGCCCATGATATCAAGTTTACCTTCCGGGAAAGGCAGATCATGCTGGATACCTTTTTGATGCTGGCGCTGACGGGGATCGCGCATTTGTCCGCCGTGATCTGCTTAAGCGGCACGGCGGAACTGGAGCGGTATCAGATGCTTTTCGGTGTTTGCATCGACGGCATGCTGCTTTTGTTCATCGCGGAAATTCTGCATCGGCTGAAGATTCTCAGCGAGGAGGAATAAGGCTTTGGAAAAGAATACATCGGCCAGCAGGACGATTTTATTCCAGGATCTGGGCATTCTTTTGTTTATGCTCAGCATGCTGGGCGCGGCCCTGATTACCGGCTTTTCCGAAAAGGCGCTCATTTATCAGCAAGTGGTTATGATGCTGGCCATGATGTTTTCCGCGCTGCTCACGGTGCTACGGGCGCGGGTGGCGGGCACGGTGCTCACGGCGCTGACTCTGCTTGCGTTTACTGCATATAAGCTCTATAACCGCTTGGCGTACAGCGTGCCAATCGAATGGACGGCGTTTCTCTGGCCGGCGCTGCTGGGTATGTCCCTGGGGGGCGTGACGCTGTTTATTTCCTTCTATTCCACCATCGAAGGCCTGAACGGCATTTTAAACAAGCGCCTGGATGAATTGACCGTAATCGACGCCGTGACCGGCATGGAAAACCTGCGCAGCATGGTGGGCTCCCTGAGAAGGTACATGGCGCTGAGCGAACGCAACGGCACCAGCATGGGGCTGATGATGGTCAGGCTGAGGTACGCGGAGGAAATCAAAAAGGTGCTCACCCGCACCCAGTTCAACGACCTGCGCCATATCCTGGCGGATACGGTGCAGCACGCCCTCCGCCTGGAGGACAGGGTATTTTCCATAGATGAGAATGGATCGCTGGGCATTATCTATTTCAGCGTGGCGGCAGGCGCGCCGATCGTGAAGCAGCGCATCATTTCCGTGGTGCAGCAGCAAAACATGGTTCCCTCCCTGGCGGGGCAGACACTGAACGTGGAGGTGAGCGTAGTTTTCAAGGAATATGAATCAAGCCTTGGAAAAGACGCCATGAAGTTTATCAGCGAAGTGGAAAAGGAATTTGCTTATGAGGTATAAATGGGCCGCGGGGCTTGGCACCCTGCTGCTTATCCTGTGCCTGGGGTGGGGAGCCCTGGCGGAGGATGCTTCCGGGGACACGCCGCCCGGCAGGGGAGACATCCTGGTAATTTATCCAGAAGAGGCGGATAAGCTTTCCGGGGAAGACGATCTGTCCGCCATTGCGAAGGTGCTGCTTTCCCTCCGGTATTCGGCGGATTTCGTGGAAGCTGAGGAAGCGGGGCCGCTGATCGGGGAGTATGACAAGGTGATTTGGTGCAGCACCGTTTCCTCCAATCGGATGGACGCAAAAATCCTTCAGGGCTATGAAGGGAAGCTGCTGGTTCTGGGTCAGGCTGTCGGCCTGGAGGAATTCGGGCTGAAGGAAACAGGCGGTTTCCTTGGCAGCTTCATGGGGGTCGGAGAATACGCGTTTGACGACGAGGTGGTTTTTTCGCATTCCATCCCCCTTTTGAATCCGGGAACCCTGGAAAACGCCACTTATGAAAACGGCGCTTTGACCGCGGCGGGGGGAAAGCTTCCCCTGGCCGGTGGAAGGGATAACGTGCATTATCTGGCCCTGACGGCGTACAGCGACGCTTTTTCCAGGGAGGTTTTCAAGCAGGAGATTGCCCAATGGCTGTGGCCCTATGAATCCAGAATGCATACCTACACCGGATATGTGGTGCTGGACGCGGTTTACCCCTTTTACGACCCCTACCGGCTGCGGGATCTGGTGGATTACATGGTGGAAAGGAAAATGAATTTCGTCATTTCCGTGATGCCCATTTACGAACACAGCGATTATCCCGCCATGGGGCAGTTCTGCGAGGTGCTTCGCTACGCCCAGGCGAATGGCGGCGCGGTGATCCTGCACGCGCCAATCATCCAAAACGGGATCGAAATGGAAGCGTTGGCCTCGCAATTGACCACCATCACCTGCAATTATCTCGACCAAAACGTGTATCCCCTGGCCCTGGAGGTGCCGTCAGAATGGTTGTTCAGGGAAGACCTGCTGCCCATTCTGGGAAGATACAAAACCCTGTTTCTTTCGGATATGGACGCCTTTTCCTCCCACGCGCCTAAGGAATACGGCCTGATGGATTACCTTCTCCTGGGCAGCCAGCAGATCGTGCCAGCCGTCAAGCTGGATGAAACGGGCGTCAGCCACCTGGCCCGGTGTGCCACCGCTGTGTATCTGGATCTTGGCATGACGGAGGATGAGCAATTGCTTTCCGTCATCGAAGCAGCCAGAAACGCGCCCATCCCCATGCAGAGCCTGTGGGGGATGGATCAGGCCGCGTATACCAACGACGGCTTCTTCCTCACCTGGGATCAAAACACCCTCCTGGTAAACGACGAGCAGCGTTTCCTCGTTTATACCCCCCAGACCTTCGACAGAGAATTTGATTATAAGCGAAACGAGTATTACCGCTTCGTTGCCAACCTGAACAACCAGAACCATTTTCTCATTGGTGTGAGCGTGGTGGTGCTTGTGCTGTTCCTGGCGCTGGGGTATCAGTCCCGCAAACAGATGCACAGGCGTTTCCTCAAAAAGCAGGCGAATTTGCGCCGGTAAGGATTTTTATGTCAGCAGCTGATATTATTTCCATTTACGCCATCGCGGCCATATGGGCCATGATGCTGCTCAACGTGGCGCTGAGTGTCGGGGGATATATTTATATCTACCGCTGCAACAAAACGGATGGCAGCATCCCGCCGTCAAACGGGGAATACCCCATGGTATCGGTGCTGGTGCCAGCCCACAACGAAGCGCTGGTGCTTCAGCGAACCGTGCAGGCGCTTTTAAACTTTGATTATCCCAAGGATCGGTATGAAATCATCGTGGTCAACGATAATTCCTCCGATAACACCGAGGACATCATGGCGGAGATGGCCAGGGCCAATCCCGCAAGCCGCCTCATGTGCATCAGCACGGACAAGGCGGTGGGCGGCACAGGAAAATCCAACGCCCTGAACATCGGCTTTTCCGTGGCCAAGGGCACCGTGATCGCCATTTACGACGCGGATAATACCCCAGAACCCAAGGCGCTGCGCCTGCTGGTTGAAAACCTGATTTCGGATGATAAACTGGGGGCGGTCATCGGCAAATTCCGCACCAGGAACCGCAACGCTTCTATCCTTTCCCGGTTCGTGAACATTGAAACCCTGTCCCATCAGTGCATGAACCAGGCGGGGCGGTATTTCTTCTTTAAGCTGTGCACCATTCCGGGCACCAATTACGTGATCCGCCGCAGTATCATTGAGGAAGTGGGCGGCTGGGATGTGAAAGCACTGAGCGAGGATACGGAAATCAGCTTCCGCATTTACCGCATGGGCTACTACATCAAGCTGCTTCCCCAGGCCGTTACCTGGGAGCAGGAGCCGCATCTGCTGCCCATTTGGTTCAAGCAGCGGGTGCGCTGGGCCAAGGGCAATATTTATGTGATGATTAAAAACTTTAAGTACACCTTTGACCGCAAGGCGGGCCCCATGCGATTGGATACCCTGTATTACGCTTTGGTGTACAGCGTGATGCTCACCTCCCTGATCGCATCCGATATTATTTTCCTGGGGGGCATCCTGGGCCAGATCCAGGTGAAGCTGGGGGGATTCTCCTCCGCCCTGTGGGGCATGGCGATTTTGGTATTTATCGCCGATGTGATGCTCACCCTTTCCCTGGAAAGAAACGAATTTACCCTGGAATCCATGGGGCTGGTGGCCCTGATGCTGTTTACATACGCCAAGCTGTGGGTGCTGGTGGTGGTGAAAGCCGCCTGGGATTCCACCATGGACACCCTGCTCAGGCGCGAAGTGAAATGGGATAAAACTGTGCGTTACGTGGAGACCCAGTAACGCAAGGCCAATGCCCGAAAAGGGGGAAAACCCATGAAGAAACAATTGTGCTTACTGCTTGCGGCGCTGCTGCTGCTTTTCGCCTGCGCAGGCCTTTCGGAGGATGCGGAAGCTGTCCAGGGCCTGCCTGCGGAAACGGAAACAGCCCAAGGCGAGCCGGAAGAAGCCCAGGAGCCCCCGGCTTTGCCCGAGGGACCCGCCGGAACACCGATTGAGGTAACGGCGATGGAAGGCTTTTCGCCCATTGAATACGTGTTCGCCAGTGATCCGGAACGGGCTGGCGCGCCTCAGCGCCAGCGCCCCGCAACGCCTCCCACCCAGCACGTTAAAACCTTTCAGTATTCCGAAATCGTCGTTTTGCGCGGCATTTTTGAAAAGTCCGGGTTCTTTTTCAAAATCCCGGCTTATTGGGATACCCGCTATGCCTTCGCGCAGATCGAGTATACAGTCAGCCCCATGATTCAAGGCGTGCCCGCGTCGCTGACCTTCTTCATCAACGACCATCCCATTTATTCCTGCGCCGTGAATTATGAGGACGGCGCGTCCCAGATCGTGTTCGTTTCCATCCCCTTGGAATATCTGGCGGTGGGCTTTAATGAATTTGCCATCACGGGTTATGTACGCCTGTATGACGACGACGGCTGTCTGGATGATTTTTCCGGGGCCAACTGGGTGAGTGTTTCAGATTCCTCCTTTATCGAGGCGGGTTATAATTTGCTGGATTTCGGCAATCAAATCAGCTATTATCCTTATCCCCTCATTTCCACCATGGATGAAACCGGGGCCGATTTGACCCTGTATGTGCCCTCCCAAGCGCTGGAGGAAGAGCTTCGCGCCGCTTTCCTTCTGCGGGCGGATCTGGGCAATGAAACCAGCACGGAGGATCGGATCGGCCTGAAAACCATAGAAAGCGATCTGCCGGCAAGGGGAAACGCCCTGATCATCGCCCAGACGGATCGGCTGCCTTCTGCGATCAAGGCGCATATGCCCATGGACACTCACGAAACCCGGGAAGGGGCGTTCGTGTATCTCTATGGCCATGACGGGGCATACACCATGGTGCTCACGGCGGCCGACGCCAAAGACCTGACGGAAGGCGCGTATATGCTGATGGACGAAGAAAGGGTAACCCAGGAAAAGTACGATTGGGCCTTCGTTCCTTCCGGCGCTTCCGACATCGTGATGGCCAACCGCGCCCAGAACGCCCTGATTGATAACGGCGAAACCATAAAGGGCATTACCAATCAAAACGGCATTGATTTCATCGGTCCGTTTCACCAGGAAAGCACCATCTATCTTCCCTTCTCCGGCGGCTTTGTGTTAGGGGAAGGGGGCAAAGTGGAATTGAAAATGCGTTACAGCGATAACCTGGATTTTGACCGCTCCATGGTCACCGTATACTGGGGAACCACGCCGGTGGCGTCCAAAAAACTGGATAGGGAAAAGGCGACTCTGGATACGTTCTCTTTCATGATGCCCTCCGACGTAGTGGGCACCCACGCCGCCAGCATTAAAATCGCCTTTGATCTGGAAATCAAGGAGCTTTACTGCACCAAGCGGGCGGATGAAATGCCCTGGGCCTATGTGAGCGGCGAATCCATCCTGTATTTCCCCGCGGGCAACGCCAGCACCTATGATCTTTCCCTGCGGCCGTATCCCTTCCAGAAGCTGGGGCTTTTCAATCATCTGGCCGTGGTGGTTCCGGACGCGATGGACGAATACGAATACGCTGCCTTTGGCCGGATCGCCGCCCTGCTGGGGCCGGACGTGGCCCCCTACGGGGTGCTTCATGTGTGGTACGCGTCCCGCTTCCCCCATGAAACGGAAAACGCCCATGTGATCGCCCTGGGCACCTGGAAGGACAACGTGTTTTTGCAGACCATCAACGACCGCTTGAGCTTCCCCTTTACAGATTCCGGCACGCGCTTTGCCAGCAACGAGCAATTGCTTTTAAGCGACCGCTACGCGGCGGAAATCTGCATTCTGCAATTTGTGCGCTCCCCCTATCAGGAGAGCCGGGCCATTCTGGCCGTTTGCGCCTCGGATACCAAAACCCTCTCCCAGCTGGATCGCTACGCCGCCGTACAGGAAAACACCTGGGCCTTCGCCGGGGATGCGTTTTTGATCGATAAGGATTTGGAAACCAAGAGCTTCAGCTTCCTCAAGGATGAGCCCGTGGAAAAGGCTTCCCTGCGGGAACGCATTGAGGCCAACCGGGACGCCATTCTGTTTACCATCGTTTCCACCTCTGTGATGTTCCTGATGCTGGTCGCCGTCGTGCTGATTCTGCTCAGGTACCGCCGCAACCGTCGGGAAGAGGAGAAAAAGTGAAACTGCGTAAAAACGTATTTTTCTATTTTGCGGTATTGGTATTCCTGCTGTGCGTGCTGTTTGCCATGGCGTGCGTGTTCCACCGGCTGGGGGAAGGGCAGGAATACCCATACCTTTTGAAAGGCGCTTGGCTGCTGTGTGCTTTTTTCCTGGTTTTCGGACTGCTGATGGTGAGCGCGCTGTGGTCCCGGCTGAGGATGAACCACCGCCTTCTGCGCTTTCCCAGGCTTGTGGATGTGGTGGAATATCTTCTTGCCGCGCTGCTGATTACTGCGGGGGTGTTTTTGCGCTTTCTGGTGATTCAGAATCTGCCCATGGAGCCGGATTCGGACTATAAAACTTATTACGAAATGGCGGTGCTGCTGCACCGGGGCACGCTGATTGAAGCGGGTGTTGGGTACTGCGATTACGTGTCCTTGTTTCCCCATGTGTTCGGCTATCCTCAGGTGCTTGCCTGGGTGATGGGCATTTTTGGGGAAAGCCTGCGCACGGCGCTTTTATTCAACCTGGTTCTGGAGGCTGGCTGCTGTGCGCTGGTATGGCGAATCGCCCGGCTGGCGTGCGGAAGGCTGTGCGGCCTGGTGGCATTGGCCGCGATTTGCTTTCTTCCCTCCGCCATCCTTTACAGTAATTTTGCGGCCAGCGAACCGCTGTTTACCTTCGTGCTGTTGCTGGGTATTTTGCTGTTCGCTCTGTCCTTAAAATCCACCCCGGCAAAGGAAAAGCACCCCTGGCTGTGCCCCGGGGAATTGATCGCTATGGCGGTGGCCCTGGCCTTTGGTTCCTTTATCCGGCCCATGGCCGTCATTTTTCTGGTGGCGGCGGTGATTTGTCTGCTGAATGGGCATCAGCCCCTTCCCGCCCTGCCCAGGAACGATATTCCCCTGGGTCTGCGGCTTACGAACAAGGGCTGGAAACGGTGCGCGCTGATTGCCGCTGTTTACTTTGCTTTTTCTTCTTTGTTCACCATGGGAACGGGCTACGCTGTGAACCGCCAATTGGCGGGCAGCAGCGCTTCCTATGGCTATAACCTGCTGGTGGGCCTGAACCTGGAAAGCTATGGTGGCTGGAACGAGGAGGACGCCAATTATCTGTATGCCGCCCTGGAAGCCACCGGCTCTGCTCAGGAGGCTCAGCTGGCATGCCGCGATATGGCGCTGGAACGATTGAAAACCGATCCCCGGGCGCTGCTCGATCTGTTTGTGCATAAATTTGAGGTACTTTGGGGCAACGACGATTTTGGCGCTTCCTGGAATATTCTGTTTATGGATCAGCAGGGAAATCTGACGCCGGATCGGGAAAGCTTTCTCTACCGCATGATGGATGTGAGCGACCTGTATTATTTGACGCTGCTTTTGGGCGGGCTGGTTTACGGCCTGGTTTCCTTCCGCCGGGAGCCGGACGTTTTTTACGCCTGCCTGCTTTTGTTCTGCGGCACGGTGGCGCTGCATCTGCTGGTGGAAAACCAGAACCGATATCATTACCATGCCATTCCTTTATTGTGCGTGATGCTGGGTGTGGCGTTCAGCGCGGGATCTGTGCAGGTGAACAAAATGATCATGACGCAATTGGAGAAAAAAAGGCAGGCTGCCATGGAAAAAGCGGCGGCAGAGGCGCACATCCAAATGATTCAGCGGGAGCAGGAGGAGCGGTCCCGCCTGCGCGCGGAAGCGCTTCATGCCCAGTTTGATATGGACAAAGCGATCCGGGAAGGCCACATCCGTATCGTAGCCAGCCAGGGCGTACAGGAGGATAACAGAACAGTGGAACAGTCGAACGCAAGTGGGGAAGCGGCTGCGGCGGAACCGGAAAAAAACGATCACGCAGCGCCCGAGGCAGAGGAAGAAACGCCTTTGATTGTAGAAGAGACTGAAAAAGAGATTGAGGAAGCGGAGAAAATCAATCCGCTGCCCGTGTTCACCAAGCCAATTTCTGTCAAGGGTGACGCTTTCGACGAGGGCGGCGACAGCAGGGAGAGCGCCAAGCCCAAGGAAGAGAAAAAAGGGAAAAAGGTTAAAAAGGATAAAGACGTGAAAACTGCCAAGAAGAATAAGGATAAAAAAACCGACGAAAAAAAGGAAGACAAAGCAGACCGAAAAAAAGATAAAGACAAAAAGCACGATAAAGACAAAAAGCACGATAAAGACAAAAAGCACGATAAGGACAAGAAAAAGAAGGGCCATAAGAAGGACGATTGATTCTGAAAAAGCCAGCCATTCAGTGGACGCAAGGAATAAAGGAGCAGTAAATCAGCCATGCTTTTCAATTCTCTTTCGTATTTGATCTTCTTCCCGGCCATCGCCCTGGCATACTTTTTGATTCCATGGCAGAAGGTACGGAACATTCTTTTGCTCGTCGGCAGCTATTATTTCTATATGTGCTGGGACCCGCGTTTTATTCTTTTGATGCTGGGCTGCACCGTGATCACCTATTTGGACGCGCTGTTTATTGATATCTCCCGCAGGGAAGATGCGGAAAACGTGGAAAAGGAGAAGCGGCGCACCGGGCAGGCCAAGCTCTATACCGTTGTCACCATTGTCTTCACGCTGTCCGTGGTGGCCTGGTTTAAGTACGCCAATTTCTTAACAGAAACCATCGTTTCCATGCTGGGGCTGGTGGGAGTGCATATTCCCCTGCCTAAGCTGAATGTTTCCCTGCCGGTGGGCATTTCCTTTTTCACGTTCCAATCCTTGAGTTATGTGATCGACGTATACCGGGGACAAACGAAGGCGGAAAAGAACTTTTTCCGCTACGCCTTGTTCGTGTCCTTCTTTCCCCAGTTGGTGGCCGGGCCGATCGAGCGCAGCGGAAACCTGCTGGGGCAGTTTCGGGAAAAGCATCCCTTTGATTCTCGCCAGGTGGTCAAAGGCGCGATGCTGATGCTGTGGGGTTATTTCATGAAAATCGTGGTGGCGGACCGCGCGGCTATCATCGTAGACCAGATTTACAATTATCACGGCTCCTACGAGGGCGTGATTCCCATTCTGGGCACGGTGCTGTTCGCCGTGCAGATTTATTGCGACTTTAACGGCTACACCACCATCGCCATCGGCTCAGCCCAGGTGATGGGGTTCAACCTGATGCAGAATTTCCAACAGCCGTACCTGGCCACTTCCGTGGCGGACTTCTGGCGCAGGTGGCATATCTCGCTCACCAGCTGGTTCCGGGATTATATTTACTTCCCTCTGGGCGGCAGCCGATGCGCAAAATGGAAAAAGTACAGGAACATTATGGTGGTTTTCCTGGTGAGCGGCTTATGGCATGGTGCGGCCTGGACCTATGTGCTCTGGGGTGGCTTAAACGGCGCCATGCAAATCGTGGGCGATATCACGCAGCCCCTGCGCCAAAAAGCCCTTCATCGGCTGGGGATCAACGCGGAATCCTTCGGGCATCGCCTGGTTCAAATCTTCGTCACCTTCGTGCTGGTGGATATTGCCTGGGTGTTTTTCCGGGCCACGGATTTATCCTCGGCCCTGCAAATCATCAAATCCTCTTTTACAGTGTGGAATCCCTGGCTGCTGGTGGATGGCACCCTGTATACCCTGGGCCTGGAGCAGGCGGATTTGTGGCTCCTTGTGCTTTCCATCGCGATTCTGGCCGGGGTGGATATTCTGCACGCCCGGGGCGTATCCATCCGGGACAGTCTGCTCAGCTGGCCGCTGCCGGTCCGCTGGGCGGTGGTGTACGGCGCGCTGTTTTGGATTCTGCTCTTTGGCGTTTACGGGCCGGCTTTCGACGCGGCCAGCTTTATCTATTTCCAGTTCTGACGCCCTGGCGAATCAGGGAGGTGATTGCTGATGGAAAAAATGGTGTCTGTGCTGAAAAAGGTGGGGAAAGGCGTTGCTTTTGTGCTGATTTTTCTGGCGCTGGGTGAAATGCTCATGAGCGTGATGATATTCAAGCAGGAGGACGGCACCCTGCCCGTTCATAATTACTATTCCCTGCCCAGGGACACGGTGGACGTGCTGGTGCTGGGCACGTCTCACGCGGGCATGAATGTGAGCACCAAAACCATGTGGGATGAGTATGGTATCGCCGGCTATCGCTTCTGGGGCAGCATTCAGCC
>CAMOHY010000027.1 GCA_946615495.1 uncultured Clostridia bacterium | reverse complement strand
GAATAGTATAAAATCCGATTCTTTCATACTGAAAGACATATGGCGGGAGGAAAAACCATGACAGTGCTCATTACTGGCGCGAAGGGCTTTGTTGGCGCGCGGCTGATGGCCATGCTGCCCGGCGCGGTGGCCGCGCCCTCGCTGCGCGGCGTGAAAATGGACGGTTTAAAGCGCATGATGGATGAAATTCAGCCCGATTGGATCGTGCATACCGCCGCTATATCGGATATCGGCGCCTGCGAAAAGGACCCGGAGGCTTCCTACCGGGCCAATGTGGAATTGCCGCTGATGCTGGTTGGGGCGGCGCAGGGGAAAAAGACCGTGCTGTTCAGCACCGATCAGGTGTACAGCGGCCTGAATGAAAAGGGCCCCTACCGGGAGGACGCTGTCTGCCCAGCCAACGTGTATGCCCGCCATAAGCTGAAAATGGAGCAGGCCGTGCTGACGGCGGACCCCTCCGCCGTGCTGCTTCGGGCCACCTGGATGTATGATATGCCACTGTATGGGCTGCCCAACCGGGGCAATTTCCTCATGAATATGCTGCTTGCCGCCGCCCGGCAGGAGCCGGCCCGCTTTTCGCAGAGCCAGTACCGGGGGCTCACCTACGTGCGGGAGGTGGCGCGGCTGACGGAAAAGGCCCGCCTGCTGCCCGGCGGCGTGTACAATTTCGGCAGCGAAAACACCCTGCCCATGTACGAAACGGCCCGCCGGTTCATCGAAATGGCGGGCTGGAGGGTGGCCCTGCAGCCTTCGGACCACGATGGCCACAGCCTGTGGATGGACACGGGCAAGCTTCGCGCCCAGGGCCTGGCCTTTTCAAGCACCCTGGACGGCCTGCGCGCCTGCCTTAAGGATTACGGGCTGTGATATATAGAAGACCTGCACGCAAACAAAGGGCCCCGATTTGCTTTCGCTTTCGGGACCCTTTTGACATCTATCGTCAACCCACGGATGGGATCACTCGTTAAACGGAACGGGACATCGGAGAGGAAATTACAGGAGAAAAAATGGTGTTTTTGAGCTGTAAGATGAAAGGGTGTTTGTCCCGTTCCCCAAAATTCAATCAGGGTACAACGCAATGAAATCGCTCGTCGTCTGTTTGAATGAATTCCGTTTCGTGATCCTGGGGCGGCGGTGGGAGACAGGTTTCCGGTTAAATCGTTTCTTTTCTGGATTTCCCTCGGTTGCTTTTTCCCGTTGCTTTTTTTCTTCGCTTCGCGTTGCTGATGTTCTTTGGATTGTTCTATCCTTTTCAGCCTTTTTTACAAGGGGTTCAAGCGTCCTGTCTGTATTCAGTTTTACCAAGTTGCTGCGCGTCTCCCACCGCTTCAAATGAATGGGCCATGGGACTCGCCTCCTTTTCGGAACTATCCGAAGAATTTGTATGGAAAGATGGAATATCGGAAAGTGGAAGGGTTCATTACCGGTCGGTCGGGGAAGCTTGTTTCTCTTTCTGGCTATATCATAGCAGAAAGGAATCGGCTTGTCAATAGTTTTTTGATGATTTTGGCAAAAAAATCTCCATATTAACTATATTCTCTTGCCGCAGGACCCAATACGATTCATTCTTGTATATCGCGGTGATTTATGGTATACTCATGCAAAAAGAAACTGTTTTTTACGGATGAACGGAGATTTTGCCATGAACCGAACGTCTCTGGGGGACCTGCTTTCTCAGGGAAAGCGCCCCATCCTGGTGGAGTTTGACCCGCCCCGGCAAACGGCGCCCGCCGCGTTTTTGCCCGGCGCCAAGGAGCTGTGCGACGCGGGGGCGGACGTAATCACCATTGCGGATTGCCCCATCGGCCGGGCCAGCATTGACGCCAGCCTGCTGGCCGCCAAGCTGAAAAGGGAATACGGCATCCAGGTGTTGCCGCACATGGCCTGCCGGGACAGAAACCTGAACGCCATCAAGGCGCTGCTCATGGGCCTGGATATGGAGGATATTCATCATGTGCTGCTCATTACCGGCGATCCTGTGGCCCAGGAGGACCGGGACAGCATCCGCGGCGTGTTTCAGCTCAATTCCCGTACCCTGGCCCAGGCCCTGGGAAGCCTCATGGAAAAGGGAGAGCTTTCGCCCTTTTTTCTGTGCGGCGCGCTGAACGTAAACGCCCGCAATTTTGAAGCGGAATTGCTGCGGGCCCAGCAAAAGGAAGCGTGCGGCATTCGGGCTTTTTTAACCCAGCCGGTGTCCAGCCGCCGGGCGGCGGAAAACGTACGCCTGGCCCGGCAGGCGCTCAATGGGGCGGTGCTGGGCGGCCTGTTTCCCATCGTAAGCTACAAAAACGCCCTGTTCCTCCAGCGGGAAGTGGGCGGCATGTACATTGACGAGGAAATCATCCAGTCCTACGCGGGGCTGGACCGGGAAGCGGGGGAGGCGCAGGCCCGCGCCCTGTGCCGTGATACGGCGGAAAAGATCGCGCCCTATGTGGATGGCTATTATATCATGACGCCCTTCCAGCGCATCGCGCTGGTGAAAAAAATCATTGAGGACGTACGCCGGCTGAGCGACCCTGATTGACGGGCTTTTCAAGGAAACCTGAAAAAAGGGGGGGAAAATGCGCAGGGGGAGAGTTTAGCAAAATAAAAAAGAGTGAACAGAGGACAGCTTTATACAGCTCACAATAGGCCGCGTTTCTTACATAACGATATAAACTGTACGCTGATAACCTTCTCCCTTTCCTTCCACCCTAAGCATATTTCGATCCTAAACGCTAACACATATAAAGGAGGAACCGACTATGAAGCTTTCCGTTCTTGCCGTGGCCCTGGCGGACCGTTCCCTGCCGCAGGCCCTGAAATTCCTGAAGGACCGGGGCGTGCAGGCCGTGGAAATCGGCTGCGGCGGCTACCCCGGCAAGGCCCATTGCGACCCGGAAATCCTGCTGCACGATGAAAAGAAGCTCCAGGAATTCAAGGATGCCTTCGCCCGGTACGAAATTCCCATCGCCGCCCTGTCCGCCCACGGCAACGCCGTGCACCCGGACAAGGACGCCGCCGCCAGGTTTCATCAGGATTTTGTCAACGCCGTGCTGCTGGCTGAAAAGCTGGGCGTGGACCGGGTGGTCACGTTCTCCGGCTGCCCCGGCGGCAGCCCGCAGGACCGGCAGCCCAACTGGGTCACCTGCGCCTGGCCCCCGGAATACCAGGACATTCTGAAATACCAATGGGAGGACGTGCTGATTCCCTATTGGGAAAAGACCGCGGCCTTCGCCCGCGATCACGGCGTCAACAAAATCGCTTTTGAAATGCACCCCGGCTTCTGCGTGTACAACCCGGAAACCATGCTGAAAATTCGCGCCGCGGTGGGCGACACCCTGGGCGCCAATCTGGACCCCAGCCACCTGTTCTGGCAGGGCATCGACCCCGTGCGCGCCGTGCGGGAGCTGGGCAGCGCCATTTACTTCTTCCACGCCAAGGATACCGCCCTGGACCAGTACAATATCGCCGCCAACGGCGTGCTGGACAGCAAGCATTTTTCCGATGTGAAGCGCCGGGCCTGGGTGTTCCGCACGGTGGGCTACGGCCACGATTTGAAAACCTGGAAGGATATCATGAGCGCCCTGCGCACCGTGGGCTACGACGGCCCCATCTCCATTGAGCATGAGGACGGCTTGATGAGCGGCGAGGAAGGCCTGAGCAAGGCCATCCGCTTTATGCAGGAGGTGCTCATGTTTGAGGACCCCGGCGAAATGTACTGGGCGTAAAGGCGGCGCGCCGGCAAAGCCGGTGCTCAGACTGTGGATAAACCCAAGGAAAGCATGAAAGGGCTTTGGCCCTTTCATCAGCAATCCGCAGCCCCGGCTTTGCCGGCCCCAGGAGCAACAGAACGTTGCTTCCTATATCAATTTCTGGCAAATAAATGAGCCTATCCAGCGTTTTTTGACGCTGAATAGGCCATTTTTCAAGAATTTATTATGTCCGTTGGAAATTACATCATGCTGCGGTACAGCGCGGCGATCTCGGCGGGGTTGGTGTCGCGGGGATTGCCGGGGCAGCAGGCGTCGGCGTAGGCGGATTCGGTGAGGAAAGCCACGTCCTCTTCCTTTAAGATGCCCTTGAGGTTCGCGGGGATGCCCACATCCTGGGAAAGCTTGCGCACGGCGGCGATGGTGGCCTGGGCGGCTTCTTCGTCGTCCATCAGGTCAATGCCGTCCACGCCCATGGCCTTGCCGATGGCGCGGTAGCGCTTGCCCGCCACGGGGGCGTTGTATTCCAGGCCGAAGGGCAGGATAATGGCGCAGGCCACGCCGTGGGGCGTGTCATACAGGGCGGAGAGGCCATGAGCCATCGAGTGCACAATGCCCAGGCCCACGTTGCTAAAGCCCATGCCGGCGATGTACTGGCCCAGAGCCATGCCTTCCCGGCCCTCTTCGGTGTTTTCCACGGCGCCGCGCAGGCTGTGGCTGATGAGGCGGATGGCTTCCAGATGGAACATATCGGAAATGGCGCAATGGCCCTTGGTGATGTAGCCTTCAATGGCGTGGGTCAGGGCGTCCATACCGGTGGAGGCGGTGAGGCCCTTGGGCATGGAGGACATCATATCGGGGTCCACCACGGCGATTTCGGGAATATCGTTCACGTCCACGCAGACGAACTTGCGCTTCTTTTCCACGTCGGTGATGACGTAGTTGATGGTCACTTCCGCGGCGGTGCCGGCGGTGGTGGCCACGGCGATGGTGAACACGGCGTGCTTCTTGGTGGGGGCCACGCCCTCCAGGGAGCGCACATCCGCAAATTCAGGGTTTTCCACAATGATGCCGATGGCCTTGGCGGTATCCATGGCGCTGCCGCCGCCGATGGCTACGATGCAGTCCGCCTGAGCTTTTTTAAAGGCCTCCACGCCGTTTTGCACGTTTTCAATGGTGGGATTGGGCTTGATGTCGCTGTAAATGTCATAAGCGAAGGAAGCCTTCTCCAGCAGGGATGTCACCTTCTGGGCCACGCCGAATTTCAGCAGGCTTTCATCGGTGCACACCAGGGCCTTTTTGTAGCCGCGGTTCTGCAGTTCGGGCACGATGTTTTCAATGGCGCCCTTGCCATGATAAGAAATGGTGTTGAGAACGATGCGATTGGCCATGGGAATCATATCCTTTCTATACGGCCGGAAAAACCGGCGCTAAATTCCTATTTATATTCGCTGCGCCCCAGCCGGATTCCTGCAAAATGGGAAAAAGGAATCAATATCGTCAAAATCATCCAATTTGCCCATTTGAAAAAACTATGCTATACTATCCGGGGGCCGGGGAAGCTGCCTTGGCCCATGCCCAGCGACAGAAAGGATGCGCTATGAAAAACATTTCCAAAGGGGCCTGCCGCGCGCTGTGTCTTGCCCTTGCTTTTCTTTTGACCTTTTCCTGCGTGCCCGCGCTTTCGGAGGGCGGCATTCCGCAGTGGATTAACACCGACGTGGAGGACGCGGTGGGCGTTTTGACGCTTTCCCGGCTCAAGGACGATTTTCATTTGGCCGTGAACCGGAAATGGCTCCAGTTTGAGCAAATTCCCTGGGGCAGCAGCGAAGCCAGCTCCTTCATGGACCAAAGCTATGAGGTGATGGAGCGAAAAATCGCCCTGATTGGGGATAAAACCCTGAAGGGACACGACGCCGATTTGATGCGCAAGCTGTGCGGCCTGGCCCTGGATTGGGACACGCGCAACGCCCTGGGCGTAGAGCCCCTGCGGCCCTATGTGGAGGAAATGGAAGCTATCCGCACCCTGCAGGATTTGACGGATTACATGACCTCCCTGGAAAAGAACGCTTTCCAATTGGACCCCTCCGCCTACACCGTGCAGCCCGACACCGCCCATCCGGACCGCTACATCGCCTCTCTGGCCCCGGTGCCGCTGATTCTGGGCGATTCGGCGGAATATACGGGCGAGCGCACCGCTTACGGCAATTTGGTGTATGGCATCGCTGAAAAATCCACGCTGTATATGCTGGGCCGTCTGGGCTATACCCAGGAGGAGGCCCAGGCCGTGTTTGACGGCGCCATCGCCTTTGACGCCATGGCCGCCCCTTATATCCGCCCCAATTCGGACCAGTATACAGCGGATCATCTGGAATCCATCCTGAATTATTACAGCCGGGAGGAATTGGAGGCCCTGTGCGGTCCCTTCCCCATGGCGCAAATCCTGGATTTGACGGCCACGGGCCAAAGCGAAGTGTTTCTGGTCACGGAGCCCGCCTATTTTGAGGCCATGGGCCGGCTGTATACGGAAGAAAACGTGGTCCTGTTCAAGGATTGGCTGATTTATTTTCTGGTTAATTTCCTGGGCGGCGCCATGGACCGGGAGGCCTACGAAACCCTGTCGGCCATCGAAATGGAGGCCATGGGCATTTCCGGCGCGCCCAGCGATTTGGACGTGGAGCTGGAGCTGCTGGAAACGTATTTGCCCGTGCCCATGGATAATTTGTATATCCAGGCCTACTGCACCCAGGAGGAGCGCCAGGAAATTATGGACCTGATCGACGATGTGATCGTTCATTACCGGGCCATGCTGGAGCGGGAAACCTGGCTTTCTCCCGCCACCCGCGAAAAGGCCGTGGAAAAGCTGGACGCGATGCGGGTGCACGCCGTGTTTCCGGATGAGCTGGGCGATTGGTCCCAGGCGGATTTTAGAAGCAAGGAGGAGGGCGGCACCCTGCTGGAGGCGCTGCGGACGCTGAACCAATTTTCCATCGACGCCTGCGTTAACCGGGTAAACCAGTCTGTGGACCCGGACGAGTGGGACCAGGAATACGGCGCTACCAGCCAAGTGAACGCCTATTACACCAACAGCAGCAACACCATCACCATCCTGGCGGGTATTTTGGGCGGCGTGTTTTACCAGCCGGATATGAGCTTTGAAGAAAAGCTGGGCGGCATCGGCGTGGTGATCGGCCATGAAATCAGCCACGCCTTCGACGCCGACGGCGCGAATTTTGACGCCAACGGCCACGTGACCAACTGGTGGACCCCGGAGGATTACGCCGCCTTCCGCGCGCGGGCGGAAAAGCTGGCCGCTTATTACGATGGCTATGTTCCCTATAAGGGCGGCGTGTACAGCGGAAACCAGGTGCAGTCCGAGGCCATTGCGGACATGGCGGGCATGAAATGCGCCCTGGCCATCGCCAAGGAGCGGGAGGATTTTGATTACAACGTGTTCTTCCGCCAGTTTGCCAAGGTGTGGCGCACCAAAATGCTGCCCAACGCCCTGATCGTTACCGTGGCTACCGACAGCCACCCCCTGGGCTGCCTGCGCACCAATGTGACGGTGCAGCAGTTTGAGGAATTCTATGAAACCTACGAAGTGGGCCCCGGCGACAAAATGTATTTGGCCCCGGAGGACCGCATTTCCGTTTGGTGACCGCTTGCAAAAAGAACGGAGGAGCTCATGCCCGAATCTGCCGCTGCCCGCCCCGGCCAGGAACAATTGGAGGCCGTGATCGAGGATACCGTTTTCCGCAATGAGGAAAACGGTTATTCTGTTGTGGAAGCGCGGGCGGGAAGGGAAAAAGTTACCGTGGTAGGCACCCTGCCCGCTCTGGCGGCGGGGGAGCAGGTGATGCTGGAGGGCATGTGGGTGGAGCATCCGCAGTACGGCAGGCAGTGGAAGGCCACGGGCTGCGAAATCCGCAAGCCCACCACCCTGCTGGGCATTGAAAGGTATTTGGGCTCCGGCCTCATCCATGGGGTGGGCCCCGCCACCGCCCGGCTGCTGGTGCAGGAATTCGGCAAGCGCACCCTGGATATTCTTTCCCAGGAGCCGGAGAGGCTTACCGAGGTGCCGGGCATCGGCAAAAAACGGGCCCAGCAGATTGGCCAATCCTTCCAGGAGCAGTACGCCGCCCGCGAGGCCATGGTGTTTTTGCAGTCCTACGGCGTGCCGCCCGCTCTGGCGGTGAAAATCAGCAAGGTATACGGGGCGGACGCCCAAAGGAAAATCCGGGAAAACCCTTACCGGCTCATGGACGATATTGAGGGCGTGGGTTTTTTGACGGCGGACCGCATCGCCCTGAGCCTGGGCGTGCCCCAGGACAGCGAATACCGCCTGCGGGCGGGCATCAAGTATGTCCTGCAGGAAGCGGCGGCGGGGGAGGGGCACACCTATCTGCCCCGCGAAGCGCTGCTGGGCCGGGCCGCCCAGGGCCTGAGGGTAAACGGCGAACTGCTGGAGCACCAATTGGACGCCCTGCTGTTCGCCCGCGAAATCATCGCCCTGGAGGTGGACGGGGAGGAAGCCTTGCTGCTTTCGCCCTATTACTACGCGGAAAAAGAAATCGCCCGGTATTTGAAGCTGCTCATGGGCGCGGCGCAGACGGCCGACGGTTCCTCCGTGCAGCGGCAAATCCGGGATTTTGAAAAAGAAAACGATATCCAATTCAGCGAAAACCAGCGCCGGGCCGTTTCGGAAGCGGTGCAGCAGGGCCTGCTGGTCATTACCGGCGGCCCCGGCACGGGCAAAACCACCATTATCAACTGTATCCTGAGCCTGCTGGGAAGAAACGTGCTGCTCGCCGCCCCCACCGGCCGCGCCGCCAAGCGCATGAGCGAGGCCACCGGTCATGAAGCCAAAACGCTGCACCGGCTGCTGGAATTCGCGGGGGACGAAGGAAAATTCCAGCGGGACGAGCAGAATCCCCTGGACTGCGATTGCGTGATCGTGGATGAAATGAGCATGGTGGATGTGTTTCTCATGCGCAGCCTGCTCAGGGCCTTAAAGCCCGGCACCCGCCTCATTATGGTGGGGGACGCGGACCAATTGCCCTCCGTGGGCGCGGGCAACGTGCTGGGGGATATTCTCAAAAGCGGCGTCATTCCCTCCGTGCGGCTGACGGATATATTCCGCCAGAGCGAAAAGAGCCTGATCGTTTTAAACGCCCACCGCATCAACCGGGGAGAGGCCCCGGTGCTGAACCAGAAGGGCAGCGACTTTTTCTTTGAGCGCCGTCCCTTGGCCGAGGACGCGGCCCAGGCCATTGTGGGCCTGTGCCAAAAGCGGCTGCCCGCCTTCCTGGGCTCCGATTTTCCCGCCAGGGATATTCAGGTGCTTTCGCCCACCAAAAAATCCGGCGCGGGGGTGCGCCAGCTGAACAAAATGCTCCAGGAGGCCCTGAACCCGCCCGCGCCGCGCAAGCAGGAAATCCTATACGGCGACACCGCCTTCCGTCTGGGCGACAAGGTGATGCACGTAAAAAACAATTATCAATTGCCCTGGAAGGCCGACGACGGCAGCGAGGGCGAGGGCGTGTTCAACGGCGACGTGGGCTTTGTGTCCAAGGTGGATACGCAGGACCGCATCGTCACCGTGCGCTTTGACGATGAACGCACGGTGGAATACGATTACCAGCAGCTGGAGGAATTGGAATTGGCCTACTGCCTGTCGGTGCACAAGAGCCAGGGCAGCGAATTCCCCTGCGTGGTGATGCCGGTGGTGGGCGGCCCGCCCCGGCTGCTGACCAGGAATTTGTTTTATACCGCCCTCACCCGCGCCCGGAAGCTGGTGGTGCTGGTGGGGAAGGAGGAGGCCATCGCCGCCATGGTGCGCAATAACCATGTGGCCGCCCGGTATACCACGCTTTTGCAGCGCCTGCGGGAAGAAATTGGCACGCCGGTGGGGGAGGACCCCTTCGCCGCCGCCGGGGAAGGGAGCGCGCCTTGAAAAAACGGCTGTATTTTTCTTTTTTCGGCCTGCTCTTTGGCGGGCTGCTGCTGGTGCGGCTTATCTTGGCGGTGCTGGCCGGCCTGGCGGACGGCGGGGCCGTGCTGGGCAGGTTTTTGGATATTCCTTCGCTGCTGGGCTGCTTTGTTTCTTCCCTGGCCGTGGCCGGATTGTGGTACTATCTGGCCCTGCGCCGGTAACGCCCTGTAAAACCGCCGGGCGAAGGATTGCTTTTTCCTCCCTTTCGTGCGATAATAGAAAGGGAGGTTTTTTTCATTATGCTGAGAATTGGTCAATTTACCGATACATTTTTGCCTATTGTGGACGGCGTGGGCCGGGTGGCGCTGGCGTATTCGGAAACGCTGTGCAAATTGGGCCACCAGGTTACGGTGGTCACGCCCATGTACGATACGGGCTACCGGGGCGGCTATCCTTTTGAATTGGTGGATTTTGACGCCAAAGCCCTGCCGGGCATGAAGCAGTACAAAACCGGCGAAGCGCCCTGGGACCCCCATTACCGCCACCGGATGAAAATGATCCCGCTGGATTTGGTGCACGCCCACAGCCCGTTTACCGCGGGCAGCGAGGCGCTGCGCCTGGCCGTGCTGCGCAAGCTGCCCCTGGTGGCCACCTTTCATTCCAAATATTACGACGATTTTCTTAAGGTCACCAAATCTGAAACCCTGGCGAAGGCGGGGGTTAAATTCGTGGTGGATTTTTACGACCGGTGCGACGAGGTGTGGGCCGTTGGCGAAAACACCGCGGACGTGCTGCGGGAATACGGCTATTCGGGAGAAATCCAGGTGATGCCCAACGGCGTGTCCCTGCGCGAAGCCAATCCCGCCGCGGTGGAGGAGGTGAACCGCCGCTGGGGGCTGAAAAAGGACCCTTTGATCCTGTTCGTGGGCCAGATGAACTGGAAAAAGAATATTCTCACCGTGCTGGAGGCCTGCGCGCTGCTTAAGCACCAGGGCCAGAAATTCCATTTGATTCTGGCGGGCCAGGGCCCGGACATGCGGGAAATTGAGCGCAAAATAAACGAACTGAACTTAAAGGACCGCACGTCCCTGGCGGGCCATATCACGGATATGGAATTGCTGGACGGGCTCTATGCCCGCGCCTCCCTGTTCGCTTTCCCGTCGCTGTATGACGCCGCGCCCATGGTGGTGCGGGAGGCCGCCGTCATGGGCACCCCCGCCGTGATGGTGCGGGGCAGCACCGCCGCCGAAATCATCCGCCACGGAGAAAACGGCTTCCTGTGCGAAAACGCGGCGGAGGACCTGGCCCGCGTGATGCGGGAGGCCCTGGCCGATCAGGAAACGCTGCGGAAGGTGAGCCAGGCCGCCCGCGATACCATTCCCGTGCCCTGGGAGCAGATTATGGAAAAAGCCGTGGAGCGGTATACCCGCCTGGTGGCTTTGGGCAAGGAAGGAAAGCTGAATAGAAAATACCTGCGGGTCATTTAACCCGCAGGCCGGCGCACCGGCTTTGTCGATGCGCCGGGGAATGATCGCCTCAAAGCGTCAGCGGCCAGCCTTCCATTCCTGGTAGGCCTTCAGGTCCGGCTCCACAAATTTCAGGGCCAGGCCCAGCACGGCCACGTCGTCTGCGATGCCAATGACGGGGATACTGTCCGGAATCAGGTCCTTTTTCTTTACCAGGTACAGGAAAGCGCCCACCATGGTGGCCAGCACCTTATAGGAAACCTGGTATTCCTTCTTGATCCAGCTTTTTACCAGGGATACCATCACCGGCAGCTCGGCCACGGTTTCGCCGATGACGGGAATTTCCCTCATTTTCGCTTCCAGGTCCGCAAGCAAAGCGTCCATCCGGGAAGGGTTGTTGATGAAATCGCTGGCTTCAGCGGTGGCCCGGTTCAGGATTTCTTTATAGTCTGCCATCGTTTTTTCTCCTTCCGAAATTATTTTTTTACAGTGTACCACAACCTGTCCGTTTTGCCAAGGCAAAATAGGTTGAAAGCCCAGCTTGAGGAGGATATCCGCCATGCAGGAAACCAACGTTCAAAAATTGATCCGCTTTATCCGCAAAAGCCCCACCAGCTTTCATGCCATTGACGCTATCAAGCAGGCGCTGAAGGATTTTACGCCCCTGCAGGAGCGGGAAAGGTGGGCCCTTGCGCCGGGAGGAAAATATTACGTGACCCGGAATGGCAGCAGCCTGATCGCCTTTACGCTGCCCGCCGGGCCCCTGTCCTCCTTCCAGCTCATTGCCAGCCATTCCGATTCGCCCACCTTCAAAATCAAGGAAAACGCCGAAGTGATTGTGCGGGATAAGTATGTGCAATTGGATACGGAGCGCTACGGCGGCATGATTATGTCCTCCTGGTTTGACCGGCCTCTGTCCGTGGCCGGGCGCGCCCTGGTGCGGGATGGGCAGGGCGTTCGCGCCGTGCTGGTGGATTTGGACCGGGATATGGCCCTGATCCCAAACGTGGCCATTCATATGAACCGGGACGTAAACAACGGCTATAAATATAACCCCGCGGTGGACACCTTCCCCCTCTGGGGCACGCAGGCGGCCAAGGGCACCTTCCGCGCCCAGATCGCTCAGGCGGCGGGCGTGAAGGAGGAGGATTTGCTGGGGGCCGATTTGTTCCTGTACAACCGGATGGAGGGCCGGGTGTGGGGCGTGGGGGAGGAATTTGTATCCGCGCCCCGGCTGGACGATTTGGAATGCGCTTTTTCTTCCGTGGAAGCGCTGCTCAGCGCCCAGGGCGGGGACCACGCCAACGTGTGCTGCGTGTTCGATAACGAAGAGGTGGGCAGCACCACCAAGCAGGGGGCCGATTCCTCCTTCCTGGCCGACGTGCTGCGCCGCATCCTGCTTTCCCTTGGCAAAACGGAGGAGGATTATTACACCGCCCTGGCGGGCAGCTTCATGCTTTCCGCCGACAACGCCCACGCGGTGCACCCCAACCACCCGGAATATTCCGACGGGCTGAACCAAACGGTAATGAACGGCGGCATCGTTATCAAATTCAACGCCAACCAGAAGTACACCACCGACGGCGTGAGCGAAGCGGTGTTCCATCACATCTGCGAAAAGGCCCAGGTGCCCGTGCAGCATTACGCCAACCGGTCCGATATGCCGGGCGGCGGCACCCTGGGCAATATTTCGGGCAGCCATGTGTCCGTCAATACCCTGGATATCGGCCTGGCTCAATTGGCCATGCACAGCTGCTATGAAACCGCCGGCGCCCAGGACGTGGATTACATGATCGCCGGCATGAAAGCGTTTTACGAAACGGAAATCCGCTGCGCCGCCGACGGGCGGTATACCTTGACCTGATGAGAAATGGGAGGAAGCCATGACCAGCCGCCGCACCCAAAGGAAAAAAAGGCGTTCGCCGTACCTATTTATTATTCTGTTCGCTGTGCTGCTCATCGCCCTGGTGATTGTGAGCGCCAGGGCCATGAACACCTGGAACGAATACGAGGCGGAGGCCGCCGTTACCCCCGTGCCCACCGCCACCGTGCGCCCCGTCAGCGTGACGCCGGACCCCAACCGGGCCACGCCCACCCCTGCGCCCACCGCCGCGCCCTCTCCCACGCCCAGCTATTTGAGCGCCGGCGCCCAGGGCCAAATGGTGGCCGAATTGCAAACGCGCCTGCAGGAATTGGGCTATTATACCGGCAAGATCGATGGGGACTACGGCAGCGGCACCAAGGCCGCCGTGCAAGCGTTTCAGCAAATGAACGGCCTGGACGCCGACGGTGTGGCGGGGCAAAAGACCTTGGCTGTCCTTTTTTCCGACAGCGCCGTGCCCAAGCCGGGGCCGGTGGACACCCTGGCGGGAAGCGTGCCCCTGCTGGTGAACAAATGGAACCCTCTGCCCGCGGGCTTTGAGCCGGCGGACCTGGTGACGGTGAAGGACCTGGCGGGAAATGTGATGACCTACGAGCGGGACAGCATCCAGGCCGTTCGGGAGGCCACGGAGGCCCTGATCCGGATGCTGAAGGCCGCCCAGGCCGACGGCATTTCGCCCTGGAAGCTGCGGGAAGCCTACCGCACCGTAGCCGACCAGCAGCGCATATTCAATAACCGGGTGAAGAGCTATGAGGACGCGGGCAACACCCACAGCCAGGCCCTGGCCATTACCCGCCGGGAGGTGGCCGACCCCGGCAGCAGCGAGCACCACACCGGCTTGGCCTTTGACCTGAACGTGCCCGGCCAGTATTTCGTGGACACCGCCCAATACCTGTGGCTGAAAAAGCATTGCTGGGATTACGGCTTTATTATGCGCTACACCGATGAAAAGGACGATATCACCGGCATTACCGGCGAGGAATGGCACATCCGCTATGTGGGCGTGGACCACGCCCAGAAAATGCGCGATCTGGATTATTGCCTGGAGGAATACGTGGAGTATTTGAACCGGTAAGCACAAAACAAAGAACAAAATATGGCCGCAATTGATAGCGGAAGCAACATGCTGTTTCTCCTCGGACCGGCAAAGCCGGTCCTGTGGAGTGCTGATGAAAGGGCCGCAGCCCTTTCATACTTTCCTGGGGTTTGCAGACTGTCTGAGGCACTGTCTCACATCTGTAAAAACCGCACAAATGCAGTAATGGCTGACCCGCGCACCCTGTAGGGGCGGATATCATCCGCCCGACCAGACGCTCCCGTCATGTTTTTTGTGCTCTTTTTTGTTTGTGAGACAGCTCCCCTTTTTTGCAGCAAATTC
>CAMOHY010000026.1 GCA_946615495.1 uncultured Clostridia bacterium | reverse complement strand
CAACCAATGCTGCGTTTGTGCGATTTTACAGAATGTGAGACAGCGCCATTTTTACGGCAAATGGATATCCAAATTGTTGTTCTTTCAGCCTATCTGCGTTTCCTCTACGGTGATCCACCGGGCGGAAAGAAGCTCGGCCTCCAGGCTGTCGGCGCGCTCATGCAGGCCCGCCATGGCGGAGGTGTCCACCACCACGTTTTTCTTAAGAGGCGTGATATACAGGGTAAGCGGTTCTTCCTTCAATTCCCCGGCAAAGGGGTCCACCCGGATATCCCAGGCCGCGCCGTTGGCAAACTGATCGGAGATCAGCTGGCCGTTCACGAACGCATGGCCGATATCGCCCCGGTAGCGTACCCGAAGCAGCACTTGCTTATGGCCGGAAAGCAGGCCCGCCGGCACGTCCACCGTATAGCGGCCCAAGCCTGCGGCGTGGAAGGCGGCTTCCTTCACGGGGCTGGGATGCTTCACGCGGATACCCCGGAATACGCCCTTTTGCAGCGTCTCCGCGCCCTTTGGCACGGGCAGGGCCCCGGCGGGATAAGCGTACACGAAGGCGTCGCCGTCCCCGGTTTCCACCGTCAGGCGCGCGCCGTCCCACAGGAGGGGGCAGGAACTGAGCCAAGCGCTTTCCCGGCCATCGCGGGTAATTTTCTGGAAGCCCAGGCTGTCCCGGCGGCTGAGGGTAACGATGGTTACGCCCGCCGCCTGAAAATCTTCGCCCGGAGCGGGGACATACACCGCGCCGTCGATGCAGTATTCGGGCTTCATGCCCTCCGGCGCCAGGAAAAACCAGGTATCCCCCACCCGCGCCAGGGGCTGGGCGGTGGCCCATTTCAGCGTGCCGGCGCCAAGGGGAATATTAAAGGGCAGGATAGCGTTTTCCCCGGCGGCCAGGTCAAAGCGGAAGGTGACGTCTCCCGACGGGAGGGACAGGGTGACTTCCTCATTTTTGCGGTCGCGGAGGGGCGCGTGGTCCTGGAAGTTATTGAGGAAGAGGAAGCCGCTGTTTCCCTTCACCCGAACAGAGAAGCGCAGGGGCGCCATATCCTCCGGGGAAAGGGCCTTCAAATGCTCCGGCAGCACGGCGCGGGTCTTTTCAAAAAAGCCGGAAAACAGGGCGCAGAAGGAATGAATGGCCCGCAGCCTGCCGTAGCTTTCCCGGATTTGGCCGAATTCGCCCACGGCGGCCTGGTAATCGTAGGAGCGCTTGGAAATTTGGCCTTCGTTCAGGTAGGGCGTGCGCAGGCCGGTGGGGTTGGTGCCGCCCTTATACATATAGTAGCCCAGCAAATTGCAGCCGCTGCCCAGCTTGGTATTGGCCAGGGCGTCCACAGCGCGCATATCCAATTGGAAGCGGTACTGATAGCTGCACATCATGCCGCCCATCATTTCGCAGCAGGCGTAGGGGCGGCTTTCGGGGTCGTAGGTGGGCTCAAAATTATATTCCTTGGTGACGGCGCTGTTGTGGTTATCGCGGTAAATATATTCCGGCGTGGCGGGATGGGCGAAGCCGCCGCCCCGGTAATACAGCCAGGGCTGATAGGAATAGCCGCCCCACAGGGGCAGGGCTTCCTCCACCGGCGTTACCGCGCCGCCCCAGGCCGTGGCGGTATAGAAGGGCGTGCGGATGCCTTCCTCCACCATGATCTGCTTCAGCTTCAGCATGTACTGTAAGCCGGAGGAGCCCACGTTCACCCATTCGTTGGACACGCCGGCGGTCGTCTCCCAGGGCGCGCAGGAGTGCTGATACTCGTTATCGATCTGGGCGCCCACGATGCAGCCGCCCTGAGAAAAGTAATGCCCGTCCATCTGGCCGTGCACCGCGCGGAAATACCGGCGCACCGCATTAAGGAACCCCGGGTTATCCTCCCGCACCTCGTAGGGCTTGCCATACAGCCAATCCGGCAATCCGCCGTTTCGCATTTCGCCGTGGGCGAAGGGCCCGATGCGCATGATGGCCATCAGGCCGTGGCGCTCGCAGGCCTCCAGAAAAGCGCGCAAATTGCGGCTGCCGTCAAAGCGGAAAACGCCTTCCTCCTCCTCGTGCACGTTCCAGAACACGTAGGTGGACACAATGTTGATCCCGCCGCACTTCATTTTGACCAGCGCGTCGTCCCACTGGTCCGGCGATACCCGGCAAAAGTGCATTTCGCCGCTGACGCCGAAAAAGGGCTTGCCGTTCAGCGTCATATAATAATTGGTAAATCCGATTTCCTGCCCCGACGGGCTGCGGCCGGAAAACTTTTCGCCCAGGGGGTACACGGTTTTTTCTTTCACATTTGTCAGGTCCATTCGATACATGGCGGCGCCTCCTTTTGCTGTACCGGCGAATTGGGTCCAGAGGGCATACCCCTGAACATCGCAATGCTTTTTGCAAAGAAACAGCCCGCAGCCTGCAAAGAGGGTGCGGGCCATGGCAGACAGAAAATTATTTCAGGTGCCAGATGGTGTCGTTATATTCGCGGATGGTGCGGTCGGAGGAGAAGATGCCGGAGCAGGCGGTGTTGGTAATCGCCATGCGCAGCCACTTTTCCTGGTTCTGGTAATCGGTGTCCACCCGGCGCTGGGCCATGGAGTAGGAGCCGAAATCCTTGAGCACGAAATAGGGATCGGAGAACAGCAGGTTATGGTAAATATCCTGAATGGCAGCGGGATTCTCCGGGAACAGGGTGCCGTCGATGATCTGGGTGAGGGCGCGGCGCAGCTCGGCGTTGTTCTCGTAAATGTGCATGGGGGAATAGTTGCCTTCCCGGTACATATCGGCCACGGTGTCGGCCCGCATACCGAAGATGTAGATATTGTCCAGGCCCACCTGGTCGTGAATTTCCACGTTGGCGCCGTCCATGGTGCCAATGGTGACCGCGCCGTTCATCATGAACTTCATGTTGCCGGTGCCGCTGGCTTCCTTGCCGGCGGTGGACAATTGCTCAGACAGGTCCGCCGCGGGAATGAGCCGCTCCGCCGCGGAGACGCAGTAGTTCTCCAGGAACACCACCTTGAGGAACTTTTTCGCGCGGGGGCTGGCGTCCACCAATTTGCTGATGGCGATGATGAGGCGGATGATCTGCTTGGCCATATGGTATCCGGGGCTGGCCTTGGCGCCGAAAACGAAGGTGCGGGGCGTCATGGTATAATTGGGGTCATCCATGATGCGGTTATAGAGCACCAGAATATGCAGGGCGTTGAGCAGCTGGCGCTTGTATTCATGCAGCCGCTTGGCCTGCGCGTCCAGCATGAAATCGGGGTCAATGGTATCGCCCTGGTTGCCCTTTAAGAAATTGGAGAAAATGACCTTGTTTTCCCGCTTCACGCGGGCAAATTCGGCCTGGAAGGCGGCGTCCTCCCGGAAGGGCAGCAGATCGCGCAGGCGTTCCGGCTCCCGCACCCAGGCGTCGCCGATGGTGTTGTTAATCAAGCTGAGCAGCCCGTCGTTGCAGCTCATCAGCCAGCGGCGGTGGGTGATGCCGTTGGTGATGGCGGAGAATTTCTTGGGCGTGAACTCATAGTAGTCCCGGAAGGTGTCCTGCTTGAGGATTTCGCCGTGAAGCTGGCTCACGCCGTTGACGGAATAGCTCATGGACACGCACAAATTGGCCATGTGCACCTGGTCATAGGCGGTGATGGCCATGCGGGCGATGCGCGGGTCGCTGCCGCTGCCGTAATGGTCGGCCAGGCGGGCGCACACGCGGCGGTTGATTTCGCACAGGATCATGTAAATGCGGGGCAGCAGGCTCTTCATCATGGCTTCCGGCCACTTTTCCAGCGCTTCGCTCATGACGGTGTGGTTGGTGTAAGCCACGGTGTGCTGGGTGATCCAGCTGGCTTCGTCCCAGCCCAGGCCTTCTTCGTCGATCAGCAGGCGTATAAGCTCCGGAATCGCCAGGCCGGGATGGGTGTCGTTGATATGGATGGTCATCTTTTCCGGCAGCAGGCGGAAATTGCGGCCAAAGCGGCGCTTAAAATCCTTCAGGGCATACTGCAGGGTGGCGCTGGTGAAGAAATAATGCTGCTTTAGGCGCAATTCCTTGCCTTCGTAATGCTTATCCTCCGGATAGAGCACCTTGCTGATAACGGCGGCCAGCTCCTGCTCCTGCAGGGCCTTGGAATAATTGCCGTTGTTAAAGGAATTCAGGTCCATAGATTTGGAGGAGCGGGCGCGCCAGGTGCGCAGGGTGTTCACGGTTTCGCAGTCGTAGCCCGCCACCGGCATATCGTAGGGCACGGCTTCCACGGTGTAATAATCCTTGAGCAGGTACACGGTGCGGCCGTTCACGTTGTCCTGCACCACTTTGCCGCCGTAGCGCACCTCGCAGGCGTCCTCCATGGCGGGCACTTCCCACACGTTGCCGTTTTCCAGCCAGTTATCCGGCACCTCCACCTGCTGGCCGTCCATAATCTTCTGGCGGAACAGGCCGTATTCATAGCGGATGGTGCAGCCCATGGCGGGCAGGGACAGGGAAGCCAGGCTGTCCAGGAAGCAGGCCGCCAGGCGGCCCAGGCCGCCGTTGCCCAAGCCGGGTTCCGGCTCTTCCTTCAATATTTCACGCCAGTCCAGCCCCAGTTCGTCCAGGGCCTGGCGGTAAGCATCGCAGGAGCACAGGTTCAGCACGTTGCAGTGCAGGCTGCGGCCCGTCAAAAATTCGACGGAAAGATAATACAGCCGCTTGCTGGTGGAGCGCTTATCCTTTTCCCTGTAAGCAACCCATTTCTGCATGATCTGGTCCCGTACGGTGGAGGCCAGCGCGTAATAGATCTGCTGCGTGGTGGCATCGGCCAGGGTGCGGCCATTGTAACGCTGCAATTTGCCCAGAATGGATTGTTTAATCGATTCTTTATCAAACTGCGTGGTTGGCATCGTGTTTCCCATCCTTCCTGATTCGCATGGTTGATTGCAGAAGCATCTAATTATATCACATTCTTTTCCTTTCGCCAATAGCTAAATTTGGAAAAGATGCTTCATTATATCCTGTCTGCCGTCTGATACACGCTGGAATACAGGCGGCCGCGGACGGGACGGGTGGCCGTTTCATCAAACAGCTGGCCGCAGGTGACAAACCGGAAGCCCCAGGCTTTCAATTCTGGAATCACCGTTTTCACGGCTTCCACCGTGTTCACGTTCCCCGGCATATCATGCAAAAGCACGATACCGCCGTCCCGCGCGGTACGCAGGATGGTATCGATGCGCTCCTGCGCGGACACGTCCATTATCCAATCCTGGCAGCCCACGCCGCAGATAAAGGTCAAGTCCACCGCGTCAAACAGGGTGGGGCTTACATCAATATAGGGCGGGCGGAAGAACCGGGGCGGCGCGCCCGTGATTTCAACGATCTTTTCCGTGCAATCCGCCACCTCCCGGCGGATTTCCTCCGCCGTCATGGCGCCCATATGGCTGTGGGTCAGGGAATGATTATTGATTTCGCAGCCCATTTCCCAGGCCCGGCGGGCCACTTGGGCGGAGGACTCGTCGATATTGCGGGCAATGAGAAAAAAGGAAGCCACCGCGCCGTTTTCCTTTAGAATATCCAGCACCTGCGGGGTTATGGAGGTGTTGGGCCCGTCGTCAAAGGTAAGGGCGATGCGCATTTCCCCCATCTCCCTGAGGGCGGCGTGGAGCGAAGCCTTCAGCGCCTCATACCGCAGGCGCTTTTCCTCCTTGGCAAAGTGCGCCTCCCGGAATTGCTCCGGGGCGTTTTCATAGCTGAGAATGATGGCGCCAAACTGCTCGCTGGTCAAATCGAACCGCCAGCCCTCCCCCGCGTTGAAGCAGTGGAAGTTGCCGTCGCCCAGGGGCACGCCGTATACCTTTCCCCCGAAGATATCCTGGGCCAGAAAGGCGGTGATGGAGCATTGGCCCAGGGTGGGGTTTTCCTCCGTCCAGTCCTTGCGCATCCGGGGCGCGCAGGTGTCCCTTTTCCATAATTTCAGCAAAAGGGTATACAGCTTTTGCGGGGTCAATTCCCTTCCCCGGTACAAAACGCAGGGCGAATTGCCCTGCTCCCAGCCCATAAAACGGCCGCTCATGGGTCCATCCCCTTTTCCGTTATTCCCGGCAGCGCACAGCGTCGGCGTAGAAGGCGTTCATTTCTTCCTCGGTGGGGAAAATGGCCACGTACATCTGGTTGCCCATGGCGCCGGACAGCGCGTCCGGAATTCGCTCCATCATGCGGATTTGCCCGGCGTACTTTTCTTTCAATTCTTCATCGCTCAGGGCGAAGGGCTTGCCGTCCCGCCGTCCCGCGAAGGCGCAGAAGAAGTGCTGGCCCTGGGGCTTGGTGGAGCAGTTGAAGGCGATCATGTCCGCCCAAATTTTGTACACGTCGGTGCTGTTGGCATAGTTCATCATATCGGGCGAGAAGCCGCCGCAGGGGCGCATATTCACTTCCAGGGCCACCACATCGCCCTTTTTGCCCATATACTGGTCCGCCGTCAGGCGGAAAAACTCAAAATGGACGAACCGGCTTTTGACCCCGAAGCTTTTCACCGTGGCCCGGCCCGCAGCGCGCACATCCTCCGCCAGGTCCTTGACGATGTAATACAGGGAATTGTCGCCGTTGTTCACAATGTCCATGATGGACATGGGCGTTACGTTGCCCGTTTCAAAAATGGGGTTGCCCGCGCTGTCGATGATGGCGTCGTAGCTGTTCACCTCGGCGGTAACGAATTCTTCCATGATGAAGCGGGTGTTCTGGTCCCGTTCATTGAGGAAGCTCCACAATTCTCCATCGCCGCTCAGCTTATAGGTATTGGAAGCGCCCACGCCGTTATCCGGCTTGACGATGACGGGATAGCCCACCTCGCCGATAAACGCCCGGCAGCCCTCAAAATTGTCCACGATATGGTAGCGCGCCGTGCGCACGCCCGCGGCCTGATAGTATTCCTTCATGCCGCTTTTGAACTTGATGCGGCCCAGGTCGCTTTCCTGCCAGCCGCTGGTGATGCGGAAATCGGTGCGCAGCATGGCGTCCCGCTCCAGCCAGTACTCGTTGTTGCTTTCCAGCCAGTCAATGCGGCCATACTTGCTGATGAAGAAGGCTACCGCCCGGTACACCTCGTCATAGTTCTCCAGGGTGTTCACCTTATAATATTCGTGCAGGCTGTCCTTTAGCTCCTGGGCCAGATCGTCATAGGGCTGGTCGCCAATGCCCAGCACCCGCAGGCCGTTATTTTTCAGCTCCCGGCAAAATTTCCAGTAATTAGTGGGAAAATTGGGCGAAATGAAAACAAAATTCTGCATGCTTTTTTCCTTCTTTCTTATTCTTCAGTACAGCAGGTGCGGCACGTGGTATTCCACCTGCTTATACCACCAGTCCCAATCGTGCCGGGCGTCGTAGCCCCAAATGTCGAACCACACGCCGATGCCCTTTTCTTCGCAGATATCCTTGAGGCGGAAGGTGGTATCGGGAATTTCCCAGGGCCCTTGGCCCACCACGATAATGCCCCGGTGATTGTTGTATTCCTGAATGAAGGGATGATCCCACGGCATGCCCGCCAGATAATCCACCGGGCTGTTCAGGTACACCCTTTCATCCATATATTCGCCCCAGCCGTAGGAGGCGGTGTAGATGCCGCTCAGGGCCAGCAGGCCGTCAAAGAGATCGGGCCGGCGGAAAAACAGGTTGGATGCGTGGGTGGCGCCCAGGGAGCAGCCGAAGGCAATGACCCCCGGATACCCCGTCCAGCCGTTGCGGTCATTCACCATGGCCCGGATGAAGGGCACGATTTCATCGCAGATGAAGCTCATCCACCGCTCGTGCTGCCAGCTGCGCCAGCCGGGGTCGCCGTCCACATTGCTCCAGGTTTCCTGGTCGATGGTGTCGATGGCGAACACCATCACCTGGCCAGACTCGATCCAGGGCGCCCACACATCCGCCATATGATAGTTTTCAAAATCGTAAAACCGGCCGTTTTGGCAGGGAATGAACAGCACGGGACGGCCCGCGTGGCCATACACCTTCAGCTCCATATCCCGGTCCATCGCAGGGCTGTATTCCCGAAAGTACTGCATTTCCATCCGTCATTCACTCCCTGTTGTAGAAAAGAATGGGCATAAAGAAGGGAATTTGCTCCTCCCAGCACGCTTCGCAGTGGTCGCCGTTGGGCACGATGCGGCTGGTGACGCACGCGCCCTTTTCCGCCAGCGCCCCGGCCGTTTTGAAAAAGCAGCGCAGCATACCGGTATGGTTGTTCATTTCGCGGGAGCCGTAATCCATATACACCACGGTGCCCGGCAAAAGCTCCGATTTTTGAATCAGGGAGCCCATGCGGCTGCGCACCAGCCACACCGAGGGCGACAGCGCCGCCGCCCGGCTGAATACGCCGTTGTAGGCCGTTACGGCGTACAGGCTCATGAGCCCGCCCATGCTGCTGCCGGCAATCCAGGTATTTTCCCGGTCCGGCAGGGTGGGATAGCGCTCATCGATGATGGGCTTCAAGGTGCCCGCCAGCCAGTTCATGAATTTTCCGCCCCGGCCCACCACATGGCCAAAGCCCTCTTCCGTAAAGGTGAAGGGCGAATATTCGCTCAGCCTGCCGTGGGGCGGCCGGTGGTCGCAGTCCACCGCCACCACGATGAGCGGCACCTCGTTTTTATCCAGATACTCGCCCATACCCCAGCTTTTGCCATAGGTGGCGTCCTCATCAAAAAACACATTGTGTCCATCGAACATATACAGCACGGGGAAGCGGGCCTCTTCGTCCTCCTCCGCCTGTTTGGGCAGGTAAACGTACACTTTGCGCGGCGCTTTGCCGCTGATCGGTCTTACGGGAATGCTCCAGGTTACAATCATGTCCGGTCCTTCTTACACATCAAAAAATCGGCAAAGCCAGCGTTTAGTTTAGCACAGCCAATGGGGCGAAACAATGGACGGATAGGTTATTGCGCGATTTTTTCTGCATTTTTTAGGTATTTTCTGCCGTCATTTGCTTTTCCAGCTTTTCCATGATGGGCACGGCGGAGCGCAGCATTTCTTCACAGGTGAGCTTGGGGTCCCGCAGCAGAACGGCGGGCTCGCGGGAGGCGGAAAGCAGCAGCCGCTTATCCGTTTTTTCCAGCGCGGCGTAAAGCTTTTCCGGGTCGATGCCGGCGTTCATATCCAGGCGGCAAATGAGCGTATTGGCCGTATAGTTCACCCGGTTCACGCCCAGGCGCCCGCAGATGCCCCGCAAGTGGGCGATATCGATCAGATTCATCACCGCTTCCGGGATATCGCCGAAGCGGTCGATCATTTCCTCAATCACGTCCTCCCGAATCTCCCGGTTTTTGATGAGGGCGATGCGCTTAAACACTTCCATGCGCTGGTTTTCGCCGCTGACGTATTCCGCGGGCAAATAGGCGTCCACCTTCAATTCCACCCTGGTTTCCACCTGGAAGGGCACCTTTTCGCCCTGGGCGCCGCGGGCCTCCCGCACCGCTTCCTCAATGAGGCGGCAGTACATGTCGTAGCCCACCTGGGCTACCTGGCCGGACTGCTCCGGCCCGAAAATGTTGCCCGCGCCCCGGATTTCCAAATCCCGCATGGCGATGCGGAAGCCGGAGCCGAAGGCCGTGAATTCCCGGATGGCGGAAAGGCGCTTTTGCGCGGTTTCGGACAGCATTTTATCCGGCCGCACGGTAAAGTAGGCGTACGCCGCGCGGGTGGAGCGGCCCACCCGGCCCCGAAGCTGATGAAGCTGGCTCAGGCCGAAGCGGTCGGCGTCGAAAACCACGATGGTGTTGGCCCTGGGCACGTCCAGCCCGTTTTCGATGATGGTGGAGCAGAGCAGCACGTCGAACCGGCCCTCGTAAAAGTCCAGCATCACGTCCTCCAGCAGGCTTTCCTTCATTTGCCCGTGGGCCACGGCGATGCGCGCCTCCGGCACCAACGCCCGCAGCCGGGCGGCAAACTGGTCGATGGAGCGCACCTGGTTGTAGAGGAAATACACCTGACCCTGGCGGCCCAACTCCCGCAGGATGGCGTCCCGGATCACCGCGTCGTTGTAATCCAGCACATAGGTCTGCACGGGATAGCGCTCCTCCGGCGGGGTCTGCAAAAGGCTCATGTCCCTGACCCCCACCATGGACATATGCAGGGTGCGGGGAATGGGCGTGGCGGACAGGGTGAGCACGTCCACCTGCTTTTTCATATTCTTGATGGCTTCCTTGTGGGCCACGCCGAAGCGCTGCTCCTCGTCCACGATGAGCAGGCCCAGGTCCTTGAATTTCACATCCTTGGACAGCAGCCGGTGGGTGCCCACCAGGATATCCACCTTGCCCTCCGCCGCCTTTTGCAGCGTTTCCTTTTGCAGCTTGGGGCTGCGGAAGCGGGAAAGCACATCAATTTCCACCGGGAAGGAGGAAAAACGCCGGAGCATGGTATAGTAATGCTGCTGGGCCAGAATGGTGGTGGGCGCCAGCAGGGCCACCTGCTTGCCGCCCATTACGGCCTTCATGGCGGCCCGAAGGGCCACCTCCGTTTTGCCGTAGCCCACGTCGCCGCACACCAGGCGGTCCATATTGCTGGGGGCTTCCATATCGCGGCGGATATCGGCTACCGCCTTTTCCTGGTCCGGCGTCAGTTCGTAGGGGAAGGAATCCTCAAATTCCCGCTGCCAGGGCGTGTCCGGCCCAAAGGCGAAGCCGGGATTGGTCTGCCGCTCGGCATAGAGCTTCACCAGGTCAAAGGCCAGCTTTTTCAGCCCGGCCTTCACCTTGTTCTTTTTCTTTTCCCAGTCGTTGCCGCTCAGGGAATTGAGGGGCGGCGGGTTATCCTGGCCGCCGATGAATTTCTGCACCCGGTCGAACTGGTCCGTGGGCACATACAATTTATCGCTGCCCTGATACTGAATGAGCAGGTAATCCCGGTAGGTGCCCTCGCTCTGCAATCGGACGGTGCCCCGGAAAATGCCCACGCCGTGGGCCTCGTGCACCACGTAGTCCCCTTCCTTCAGGTCGGTAAACGCTTCGATGCGCTCCCCCGCGGTCTGCCGCCGGCGGGTCTTGCGGTAGCCCGCGCCGAACAGATCGCTGTCCGCGATGACGGCCAGGCGGCATTCGGGCAGGGTGAAGCCGTGGGACAGCGTTTGGGGCCAAATGACAGCGTCTCCCGCCGCCGCGGCGCCGCTTTCCTCCCAGGTGGGGGTGGGCAGGTTCATTTCCTCCAGCGCCGTTTGCAGCCTGCGGGAGCGGGCTTCGCCGCCCGCCATGAGCAGCACCAGAAACCCTTCCTTTTTCCATTGGCGCAAATCGTCCCCCAGGTCCTTGAAGCGGGACACATACTTGGGCGCGTTCACCCCGGCAAAGCGGCTGATGCGGGTGGGCTTCATTTCCCCCATTCCCCGCAGCAGATCCTGCAAAAGGTGAATGGGGCGGCCCTGCATGGCCGCAGCCGCTTCCTGCCAGGTAAAAAGCAAAGCCGCCTGCTCCGGCACGGCCTCCTGCCGCTCCAGGGTCAGTTTAAAATCCTCCTGGAAGCCGGAAATCCGGTCCTCGCACCGGGCCTTCACCCGGTCCGGCTCCTCGATCACCAGAATGGGGGACTGCAAATAATCCCACAGCCAGGCGCATTCCGCCTTGACCGCGCCGGCCCACAGGGAAAGCGTGGGCGGCTGCAGGCCCGCCTCCAATTGGTCCGCGTCCTGCATAAGCCTTGCCACGCCCGTATCGTACACCCGGCGCACCGGCAGGGGCGCGGAGGGCGCGCCGTCCTCTTTGCTTTCCTCATCCTCCGGCAGGGGCGGCAGGTCATTGGACAAAAAATGGTCCGGCAGCCGGCTCATCTGGGCGCGCACCATGGCGCGGATTTCTCCCGCGCATCCGGCGGGCAGCAGCCATTCCACCGCGGGGTAAAACACCGCCTCTATCTCCGTTTCCAGGCTGCGCTGGCTGATGGGGTCAAAGGCGCGGATGGAATCCACCTCGTCATCCCAGAATTCAATGCGGGTGGCCCCGTTTTCCGCGGGCGAAAAGGCGTCCACGATGGCGCCGCGCAGGGCGCACTGGCCCTTGCCCTCCACCATGTCCACCCGCTCATAGCCCATTTTCACCAATCTGGCAATGAGCTCTCCGGGCTCCATCCTGTCGCCGGCTTTGAGCTGCACGGCGCTGCTTTCATACACATCGGGGGGCAGCATGCGGCACAGCAGCGCATCCGCCGGCGCGCACAGCACCCGGATTTCTCCCCGCTTTGCCCGCTGCAGAATGGCCAGGCGCTGGAAGGCGTTTTCCCTGCTGGCCGTGCCGCGGGTAAAGCTCGTATCCGGCACGGGCAGCACCGCCGCGCCGCCGCCCAGCCAGGCCGCGCAGTCATCCGCCGCGCGCATGGCGGCGGCGTCGGAGGGGGCAATGTAGAGCACCTGCCTGCCCGTTTCCCTGGCGAGCATGGCCGCGTAAAAGGGCCGCTGGCCCTCCGCCATTTCATACAGGGCGGCCACGCCGTTTTCCTGCGCGTCAAAAGCCTCCCGAAAGGCAGGGGAGGCGTGTAAGAATTCCAGTACGTTATTCAGCATGGCGTTTATTATAGCGGTTCATGGCCGTTTCGATCCCGTGCTCCGCCCAGCACAGGGCCGCGTCCGCGGCCAGCATATACGCGTCGAAGGCGATTTTCCGCTCCTCCTCCGTCTGGAATTTGCTCAGCACCCAATCGGCCAGGTCCCAGCCCGGCGGAGGCGCGCCCATGCCCACCCGCACGCGGGGAAAATTCTCCGTGCCCGTCATCTGCACAATGTGGCGCAGCCCGTTGTGGGTGCCGGGGCCGCCTTTGGGCCGGACGCGCACCTGGCCGAAGGGCAGGTCAATATCATCCACAATCAGAAGCATTTCCTCCGGCTTCATTTTATACCAATTCAGCGCGTCCGATACCGTCAGCCCGCTCAAATTCATAAAGGTTTGCGGCTTGATGAGCACCAGCTTTTCTCCCGCCAGCTGGGTTTCCCCTATCACGCCCTGAAACTTCAGCTTTTTAATAGGCGTGTTCAGCTTCGCAGCCAGCAGGCTCACCACGTCAAACCCCACGTTGTGCCGGGTATGTTCATACTTTTCGCCCGGATTGCCCAGGCCCACGATCGCTCGCATGAATACTCCCTCGTCCGTTCAAAAAATAATGCTGCAGGCCCTTCATTATAAAGGATTTGCCCCGTTCCGTCAAGGAAAGGGGCAAAAAACGCAGGCCGCCTTTATCCTTCCTTCCGCAGCACGATCAGGCTGCCCGCCCCGCCGCAGCAGACGGCGGCGATGAGCATGCCGTTTACGCCCAGCGCGTCAATGAGCACGCCGCCGCACAGAGAGCCCACAATAGTGCCCACGGACAGCGCCATGGTCATGTAGGCCTGGCCCTTAATGCGGTCCCGCTCCCGCATAATTTCATTCACGTAGTAAACGGAGGCCACGGTCATCAGCCCCCAGCCCAGGGGCTGGATGAGCTGGACCAGATAAAACGCGCCCATATTGGGCGCCAGCAGAGAGCACAGGGCCTTGAGGGTAAAAAACAGGCCGGATATCCTGAACCAAAAGCGGCTGCCCTTCCACTTGAGCAGGGTGGAAAACAGCGCCATGGACAGCACTTCCAATATGCCCGCCAGGCCCATAGCGATGCCCATGTGTTCGCTGTTGCCGCCCTTGGAGACCACGATTTGGTAAACGAAGCTGTTGATGAGCACATGGCTGGTATAGATGAGCACGCAGCCCAGCAGCGTAAGGGCGAAGGCGGGGTAGCGCCGGAGGAAGCCCGTCAGGCCGTCCGCGCCCTCCTTTGCGTCCCGGCCGTCCCGGTGGCGCTTGGCAAAGGGAAACAGGCCCACCGCCATAAGCAGCAGCCCCGAAACCGCCATGACCGCCCAAGGCGCCACGATGGGCCCAAACCGGGCGATAAGCGCGCCGACGGAAACGGACATGACGGCGTAGCCAATGGAGCCAAAGCCCCGCGCCAGGCTGAAATTGAGCCGCTCTCCGGCGTTCAGGCTTTCCGTGGCCAGGGCGTTGACGAAGGGCAGCCCGATCTGCACCAGCAGAATGGCTCCGCCCAGAAACAGCCCGTTAAGCGCCGCGCCTTTGCCGAAGGCCAGGATGAGCAGCCCGCCGAAGGCCAGCAGCGCCGCGGTGAGCGCCAAGAGGATCGCTTTAACCGACGGGCTCTCCTCCCTGTCCGCCCAGGCGGCCAAAATGGGCTGAATGAGCACCGACAGGGCGCAGGCCGCCGCGCTGATGAGGCCGATGGCCGTGTTGCTCAGGCCGCAGGCAAGCAGATACACGCTGGCAAAATTCACCGCCGTGCCGTAGGCAAACCAGAAAAAGAACTGCACCGCGGCATACAAGGGCGTTAGGGTTCGTTTGGAGGAAGTCATTTTTTCTATCCCTCGCCTCGGTCAAACACGGAGAGTACAGTCAGCAGAGTGCAGCGTGCAGTTTATACAGTGGTTATACAAGGATACGCGCAAATTCTATACGGCAAAATAAAACTGTACTCTGCGCG
>CAMOHY010000025.1 GCA_946615495.1 uncultured Clostridia bacterium | reverse complement strand
CGCCCAGGGTAAAGCACCCGTCGGTGGAAAGGTCGCACACGTTCAGCATGGAATAGCTCAGAAACAGGGCCAGCACCGTCAGGGCGTTCACCAGGCCCAGCTCCAGCGCCGTCTGCCCCAGGGAAAGAAGCTTGTCAGGACTCATGATCGCGTTTCTCCGTTTGTTCAGTATTCATTCTTTTACATGGAAAAGGTCCGGGGGCTGCTTGCCCCCGGACGCGCCGGGCCGCGTTTACTGCGCCAAATCGTCAAAGCTTTCGGCGGTGGTGATGGGCTGCACCGTGGTGCAGAAGGGAGCGAACCGGGCGGCGATATCCTCATAATCCAGGCCCAGAGCTTCGCAGGTTTCGGTGTTCACGGTGGCGATGCCGCTGTCAAAGCGCATAACCGGGGTTTCGGCAGGCGCCCCGCCGTCCACCAGAATGGCGGCGATCATATTGGCGGTTTCCTTGCCCAGATTGGCGTAGTCCACGCCGTAGCCCAGGAAGGCGCCGTTCAGGGCGAAGGAGTCCGCGCCGGTGTAATGGGGAATGCCCGCTTCGGCCAGGGCTTCGTAGATGGCCAGCTCAGCGGCCATGATGGTGTTGTCAGTGGGGGTGAACACGGCGTCCATGCCATCGGCAATAATGGCGTCGGCGGCCAGAATGACTTCGGAAATGTTGCTGCCAGAATATTCCTTATAGCTTACGCCCTTTTCGCCCAGAATTTTCTTGGCCGCGGCGATGGGCGCGGTGGAGGCGTCCTCGCTGGGGTTATACAGCAGGGCCACCTTGGAGGCGTCGGGGTTGGCAGCAAAGATCAGGTTCAGCACGGCGTCGGTGTCCAGATAGTCGGAGGTGCCGGTAATGTTGGCGCCGGGCGCGTCCAGGCTCGCCACCAGGCCCGCGCCTTCGGGATCAGACACAGCGGCAAACACCACGGGAATCTGGTTGTCCTCCGTCATGCCCTGCATGGTCAGGGCCACGGGGGTGGCCACGCCCACCATCAGGTCCACATCGTTGGCGATAAAGTCGGCGATGATCTGCTGCATCACGCTGCCGTCCAGGTTGCAGTTGTCCTCCTTGATATGAAAGACAATGCCCGTTTCATCGGTAATGGCTTGCAGCTGGGAGCGGATATTGGCGATGATCTGGTTCAGGGACGCGTCGTCCACAAAATTGCAGATGCCGATCTTGAACTCCTTTTTCTCCTCGGCAAAGGAACCGGAGCACACAGACAGCGCCATGATAAGGACCAGGACCAAAGAAATCAGCTTTTTCATGAGGGATACCTTCCTTTCGTTTTTTTCGTGTTCGTTTTGTTTTTCATGCTTCCGTCCCCCGCGACGGCCGTGACGGGAGGGACGGGGATGGAATAAAAAAACGCCCCGGCGCGCAATCCCACTGCGCGCTGAGGCGGTATTCCCGCGGTGCCACTCAGCTTTGCCCCTCCGCCTTTACGCGGAAAAGCAATCTCATTCGCATACCCATGATATGCGCCGCATGGATAACGGGTGCGTGCCCGTCGCCGCCTACTCGTTGCCTTTCGGAGCGCCCTCCGGAGCCCATTCGCCTTCGCCCCACGCGCCGCCGTCCCACTGTCAGCGGCTCCCTTTGCCGTGCTGCATGAAAGCTACTCTTCTCCATCACCGGTTTATGGATGGATGTATCATACCTTTTTCTTTCCGGATTGTCAAGGGGTCGGATTGTTTTTGAAATGTATTTCAGAAAGTAATATGAATTATTTCATTGTTCCTGAATAAACCCTTTGCCTCCGGCGCACGCTGATAGGAGAAAGGGGGAAAAAGCCATGCGCTTGCTTCGATTTTTTGCCGGCCTGGCCGCGGCGGCGGTCCTGGGCGCCTGCTGCGTTTCCGCGGGGGCGGAAAACCGCGCTTGGGCCGTCCGGGCTCCGGAAAAGCGCGCCTGGTGGGGCGTTTTGTATAAGAACGCGCTCGCCTGGGTTCAGGCGGACGCGCCGGAAGAAGATAACGAGGAAGAAAGGGTCACGTTCATTTGGCCCCTGTGGCAGCGGCTGCTAAAAGCGCTGGGCCTGCCGCCCCGCGAAGAACGCGGCGGGGCCGGGGGCCCCTGCCGGGATGCGCCGCCCCAAATATCGAATGAATATGTAAATTTTCCATAAAAATCACAAAAATGTAAGGATTACCAAGCGCACGAAATTCCCTTTTCTATTGACAAGGAGAAAGGGAAAATTTATAATAAATTGAATATACGAAAGGAGCTTTCCGCAGTATGGCAGGCAAAAAACGAAGGATGCTGCTGTGCGCCTGTGCGCTGATATGCCTGAGCCTGACGGGAATAGGCCAGAGCGCGCGGGCAGAAGGCGCGTCCGCCCTTCCCATGGATTTTTCCGGCGGCATGCCCCTGAAAAAACAGTTTTTTACCGGAAAGTGGCAGTATGAGGACCCTACCATTTCCGTTTCCATTGAAACGGGCCGCACCACCGACGACTGCGATTACTGGATCGCCTCCGTCAAAATCGCCCACGCTACCCAGCTGCGCACCGCCGCCGCGGAAAGCTTTGATTCCGACATGGTGATGGACGGGCGGTACCTGGCCAAGCGGGTGAACGCCGTGCTGGCCATCGACGGCGACTACTTTTCCTACACGGGCGAAGGCTATATCCTGCGTCAGGGCCAATTGTTCCTCAACGTGCTCAAGGGCCGGCGGGACGTGCTGCTCATTGACGAGGACGGGGATTTTCACATTGTGGACGGCGCCAAAAAAGGCGATGTGGACAAAACCGTGGACGGGAAAAAGGTCATAAACGCTTTCTACTTTGGGCCCGCCCTGGTGAAGGACGGCAAGGTGAACTGGTATATGGACCTGCGGGACGACATGGCCGCGGAGGAACGCAAGCAGCGCATGTGCATCGCCCAGGTGGGGCCGCTGGAATACAAGTGCATCTGCTGCGGGCCGCCCGCCAGGGGCAACGCCGGCATGACGCTGCTGGAATTCGCCAGGCTGGTGGCCGCCCAGGACGTGGAAACCGCTTATAACCTGGATGGCGGCAACTCCTGCATGATGATCTTCAACGCGGAAAAGATCAACGACGTGGAAAGCGAATACACCCGCGAAATTAACGATATTATTTACTTCGCTTCGGCGTACGGGGCAGACAAATGAATGAAGCATACGTAATTACTCTGGCGGTTTGGGGCCTGATCTGTCTGGCCCTTTTCCTGCTTCTTCTGCGCAGGCGGGGCATGAAGCTGGTCTCCGCCCTCTGGGGCGCGGTGTTCGCCGCGGTCCTGGGCTACGCGCTGGCCAAGGCGTTCTACGTGGGCCTTTTGTGCACGCGGGTATGGCCCCGCTTCGGCTGGGAAGCCTTCCTGCGCACCAAGGGCGCGGAATTCTGCTTCTTTGGCGGCTGCCTGGGCGCTGTGCTGGGCATGGCGCTGGGGGCCCGGCTTACGAAAACCGATGAAAAACGGTTCTTGAGCGCGTTTGCCCCCTGCGGCGCGTTCATGGCCGCGGGCGCGCGCTACGCCGAACGGTATTTGGGGCTGCTCGGCGCCGGCTCGCTGGTGGAAAATCCAACGTTCCAGCGCTTTCCCTTCGCCGTTTCCAACCAGTGGGACGAATGGTTCCGGGCCATTTTCATGCTGGAAGCGCTGTGCGCCCTGGCGGTTGGCGCGGTATTCCTGGCGCGGAAAAAGGAAGGCCTTCTGCCGGGGCTCCGGCTGGAGCGGACGGCCTTTTACCTGTGCCTGACCCAAATCTTCTGCGAAAGCCTGCGGGCGCAGGGCATGCGCTGGGGCTTCGTACGGGTGGAGCAGGTGCTCTGCGCCGTGTGCCTGGTGGGGCTGCTGGTATACGGCTGCGCCCAGGCGGAGGAATGGCGCTTTGGCAAGCGGTTCTGGCCGGTGTTCGCTTCCCTTCTGTGCATCGGCCTCATCGTGGGCGTGGAATTTGCCCTGGATAAAACGGACATGTCGCCCGTTTTCTGGTACGCCGTCATGATCGCCGTGCTCACCGGCTTCGGCGCGCTGGAGTGCTTCTGCACCGGCCGCCGGTTCAAGCAAATCAGATTTTCCAATTGAAAATACCATTCAAAAACGCTGAAGAGGAATGCGATGAGCCTCTTCAGCGTTTTTCAATTTGTATAAAGGACGCTTTAAAGCGGAGAGTACAGTTATAAAGCGTCCTTTACGAATCAAACAAACTCACCTGCCGGTACTTTTCGGGAAAAGCGCGCAGGTAAGCAAAGCAGTCCTCCGGGCGGTGGAGCATGCGGTGCGCTTCGCAGAAGGAATGGAACAGGCGCATCAGCGCTTCCCGATTGGGGCTGGGCACCTCATAAGCGCCGCCATAGCGGCGGATATAGGTTTCCTTCAGGCCGGGGAAATGCCGGTCCAGGGCGGCGTAATAGTATTCCCGGTCTCCCTGGCGAAGGGTGAGGCCCATATCAAAGCAGATGATGCCCTTGACCTGCGCGCCGGCGCAGGCCTCCAAAATGGCGCGCACGTTTTCCTCCGTGTCGTTGATGAAGGGCAGGATGGGCGTGAGCCACACCACGGTGGGAATGCCCCGTCGCCGCATTTCATGCAGCACCTCCACCCGCCGCTGGGTTGGGCACACGTTGGGCTCAACGATGCGGCACAGCGCCTCATCCCAGGTGGTCAGGGTCATCTGCACCACGCATTTCGCGCTTTCATGGATGGCGGAAAGCAGGTCCGCGTCCCGCAGGATGCGGTCCGATTTCGTTTGAACCGCCGCGCCGAAGCCGTATTGATGAATGATCTCCAGGCATTTCCGGGTAAGGCGCAATTGCTCTTCGCAGTGCATGTAGGGGTCCGACATGGAGCCGGTGCCGATCATGCAGGGCTGCCGCTTGCTTTTCAGCGCCGCCCGCAGCAATTCCGGCGCGTTTTGCTTCACCTCGATATCCTCAAAATCGTGGGTGAATTGGTAGCAGGCGCTGCGGCTGTCGCAGTAAACGCAGCCGTGGGTGCAGCCCCGGTATAGGTTCATGCCCAGATAGCCGTGGCCGCCGGTGAGCAGGCCTTTCGCGTTCACAAAGTGCATGCCGGGCGTTCCTTCCTTCAGCAGCCGAAAAGCGCTGCCGCCTTGGCCATTCGTTCTGCGATTTTTACTTCAAAGGGACAGCGGCTTTCGCAGCTTTGGCACCCGATGCAGCTGGCCGCCGTGGGCCCCAGCGCCTGATAATGGGCCCGCAGGCTTTCGGGCACCTGGGGCTGCTGCACCGCCAGATCGTAGAATTTGTTTACCATGGCGATGTCGATTTCCATGGGGCAGGGCTTGCAGTGGCCGCAGTAGGTGCATTGTCCGCGGTAGGAATGCAGGGGGGCCGAGGCAATGACGGAGGCGTAATCGCGTTCCTCCGGACTCGCGGTTTCGTAGGCCACGGCGGCGTCGATTTGCTCCTTCGTGTCGTAACCGCAGAGGATGGAGGAAACGGCGGGACGGGTGAGCGCGTAATGGATAAGCTGGGCGGGGGTGAAGGCGACGCCGAAGGGGGAACGGGCGGGATCGAACAGCGCGCCGCCGAAAAAGCCCTTCATGACGGTAATGCCCACGTCCCGCTCCTCACAGAGCTGGTAAAGGGCGGCCCGTTCCGGGTCAATGCCCTGAAGGCCCTGCTCGTACCCGGCAAACATGGTGTTCAAATCCTCGCTGGCGGGCTTCATATCAAAGGCGGGGTTAATGGAAAACAGAATCATTTCAACAAAGCCCGTTTCCACCGCGCGCTTGGCCATGCGGGGATTATGGGTGCTCAGGCCGATATGGCGGATGACGCCTTTTTCATGCAGGGAATGCACATAGTCGATAAATTCCGTGTTCATGCTCAGGTCCCAGTCCTCCTGGGAGTCGATGTAGTGGATCATGCCCAGGTCCATATACCCGCCGCCGATGCGGCGCAGCAGGTCCTCAAAGGCGGGCTTGACCTGGGCCATGTCCCGCGAGCGGACATACTGGCCGTTTTGCCAGGTGGAGCCGATGTGGCCCTGCACGAACCACTTGTCCCGGTTTCCTTTCAGCGCCTTGCCGATAATATCGCGGGATTTGGGGTCCGGCATCCAGCAGTCGATGATGTTGACGCCCTGCTCCTGGGCGTAATGAATCAGGTCAATGGACTCTTTTTCCTCGTGCCGCTCCAGCCATTCGCCGCCAAAGCCTACTTCGCTCACCATCAATCCGGTTTTTCCCAGCCGCCGGTAATTCATCGCGTAATTCCTCCTCCGTGCTTTCTTTTTCGTTTGCGGTTCCTTCGTTGCGCTTTTCCGGCGAAGCGTTCGCTCCTTCCGGCGCGGCGCATGCAGCATCCGTTCGTTTCTTTCTAACGGCCCGGCCGCGTAACGCCGGCATAAAATTGAAATGCGAAAGGGTGAAGCAAGAAGGAAGGAGGCGGGGGCCGCAGGCTCCGGCGCAGGTCTGGGGCGCGCAGGCCCCGGCGTACTCCTCTATTGTCATCTTACTTCACCCAAATAACGTAGATGTTCGCTTGGTTTTACCGCCGCTTTTTGCGGTCGTTTAAGTAGCGGCCGTATTCGCTCCAATTCTCCAGCGTCAACCCGCAGCCCCTGGCCACGCATTCCTGAGGGTATTCCGCCACGTGGCAATCCACCTTCAGGGAGAGGGCGACGGCTTCGCTCAGGCCCGAAAGCAGGGCGCCGCCGCCGGACAGGGTAATGCCCGTTTCAAAAATATCGGCCAGCAGCTCCGCCGGGGTCTTTTCCAGCACAGCCTGGATGGCTTCCAGCAGGTCATGGAGGGGATCATCCAGCGCCTCGGTGATTTCATCGCTGGTAATGCGCATCACCTTGGGCAAGCCGGAAATCAGGTTGCGCCCGGTAATTTCCATATAAAACTGTTCATTGCGCGGCAAGGCGGACCCAATGCTGATTTTCAAATCCTCCGCCGTAGGCTCGCCGATGAGCAGATTGTGCTTGCGCCGGATATAGCGGATAATGGCGTCGTCAAAAGCGTCGCCGCCGATTTTGTCCGCCGATTCCTTGTTGGTGGCAATGATTTGGCCCTGAGAGATCACGGCGATATCCGTCATGCCCCCGCCGATATCCACAATCATTTCGCCGTAGGCTTCGCCGATGGGAAGCCCCGCGCCGATGGCGGCGGCGATGGGCCGGTCAATCAGCTGGGTGCGGCGGGCGCCCGTTTCAAACAGGCTGGTGGTGATGCGGTGCTTTTCCATTTCGTTCACGCCGGAGGGGACGGAGATTAAAATCCTGGGCCCGCCGATGAGCCGCTTGCCCACCACCTTGCCCACGAAATAGCGCAGCATGGTGCAGGCCATTTCCAAATCGGAAATCATGCCATTCTGCAGGGGACGGATGGCGGAAATATTGCTGGGAGTGCGGCCCATCATGCGGCGGGCCTCTTCGCCCACCGCCAGCACATTGCGGGTGTCCCGGTCAAAGGCGATGACGGCGGGCTCGTTGAGCACCACGTCCTTCCCCTTGCCGTAAATGACGACGCTGGCCGTTCCCAGATCAACGCCAATGTCCAGAACCGTTGCCATGAAAGCTTCTCCTCTTTTTATCAGGTTTTCCTAACCATTATTCGACGCGGGAGGGAAAAATCCTCCTTTTCTCCCCGTTTGTGGGAATGATGCGCTACTTTTTTGGAAAAACGGATGAAAAATCAGCTTTCATCCGCCACTTTTCGCGAAAAATCGGGGCCAAAACGAAGCGGAGGCAGCACCTGAGCCGCCTCCGAATATTTTATTGCTTTTTTCCCTTGGATTCCCGGTACATCCTGATGCCCATGGAGATGTAAAAGACCAAGGCGGTCAGCGTCAGGCAAACGCCCAGCCACAGCAAATATAAATGGAGGGGAAAGCCCAGCGTTTTTAGCAGCCATTCATGGAAAAAGCAGCTCAGCAGCGAAAGCACCATCACCGTTTGGGCCAGCTTGCCAATCCAGACGGAATACACCACCACATCCTTTCGGTAAAGCAGGAACCCGCCGATTACCATCACCGCCTCCTTGGCCAAGAGGATCAGCAGCACCGGCCAGGGCACGATGCCAAGCAGCGTCAGCGACAGCATTACGCTGATGACCATCAGCTTGTCGGCCAGCGGGTCCATAAGCTTGCCGAAATTGGTAATCAGGTTATATTTGCGGGCGATGAAGCCGTCTGCCAGGTCCGTCAGGCTGGCGGCCAAAAAAACGCCCAGGGCGGTGTACAGGTTCCCGCGCAGCATAAAAAACCAAAAAACCGGAATCAGCACCATCCGAATCATCGTCAGCGCATTGGGAACATTCCAGATTTTTTCTTTATCTTTTGCGGTCATTTCGTGGTCTCCTGATAAAATGTTGGGGCAAATGTGCCATCGATTATTATAACATCACTGAACATTTTTTTCAATGGATGGCCCCGGCTTTCTCTTTCCTGCGGCGGCGGAGCCACAGGATCAGGGAAACCAGCGCCGCGCCGCACAGCACCCCCGCGCTGTCGATGCCCACATCCCGCCACATGGGGGAGCGATTGCCGGTAAATTGCTGGTGCAGTTCATCGGTGCAGGCGTACAGCGTGCCCGCCACATAGGCCAGGGGCAAAGGCAGGCGCAGCGACAGCGCCTGAAACAGCAGCCGCAGGGAAACGCCCAGCAGGGCAAATTCCGAAAAGTGGGCTCCCTTGCGCACGATGTACTGGAAGCGCTGAAAGATTGCTCTTTTTTCCTTGCCGCCCAGCCCGTCGTAGCCGGGATGAAACAGCCGGATCATCCAATAGGTGATGCCGTTGCTGGTTTTCATGGAAGCGTAGCCCTCCTGGGAGGAAAAGAAAAAAATCATCCCCGCCACCGCCAGCACCAAGCCCCATAAAAGCCACAATACCCAGCGTTTTTTCAAATAATCATCCTTTCCATTTGCGCGGCGCCCTGCCGCCGGATGGGGAGTGGGCTTCCGAAAATGCAGAACAGGTATTTCGGCGGTGGACTGATGATTTCCTTCAAAATGGAAAAATTTTCATGGCCCGTCCGGAACGAGGGATTGTATGAAAGAAAAAAAGAGCGTATAATAGCGTCAGCATGAACGGGATGTTTTTTTCTGTTTCACGGAAGGGAGGCGGTATGATGAGCGGCCGTCAAACGGCGGAGGATACGTATTTTTCCAGCAAAGCGCTGCTGGCGCTGATCCTGCCCCTGATCGCGGAGCAATTTTTGGCCGTGCTGGTGGGCATGGCGGATACGGCCATGGTGTCCGGCGTGGACGCCACGGGCAGCGCCGTGGCCGCCGTTTCCACGGTGGACACGCTGAACGTGCTGTTCATTAACCTGTTTTCCGCCATGAGCGCGGGCGGCGCGGTGGTGGCCGCCCAATATTTGGGCCATCAGGACCGGAAAAACGCCTGCGCCGCGGCCAAGCAGCTCATGCTGTCCACCTTTTTCCTGGCCACAATCGTGTCCGCCGTCATCGTGGCGTTTCACCGGCCCATCATCAACCTGATGGACGACGGCAGCGACCCGGCCACCCTGAACCAATCCTACACCTATCTGTTCATCACGGCCTTTTCCTTTCCCTTCCTGGGCATTTATAACGGCGGCGTAGGCCTGCTGCGGGCCATGGGCAATTCCAAGTCCTCCATGTATACCAGCATCGCCATGAACCTGATTAACATTGGCGGAAACGCCCTGCTCATCCATCCCTGCGGCCTGGGCGTGGCCGGGGCGGGCATTTCCACGCTGCTGAGCCGGGTGGTGTCCGCGGTGGTGATTCTGCGGGTGCTGTTCAATAACACCATGCCCATCCATTTGGATTCGCCCCGGCGTCAGCCCCATTATTTCCGGCTGGATTTTTCCATGATCCGCCGCATTTTCCGTGTGGGCGTGCCCAACGGGCTGGAAAACAGCCTGTTCCAGGTGGGCAAGGTGCTCATTATGGGTATTATCACCACCTTTCCCACCGCTATCCGCGCCGCCAACGGCATTTGCAACAGCGTGTCCAGCGTGGTCAATATTCCCGGCAACGCCATCGGCCTGGCCACCATCGCCGTGATCGGCCAGCTCATCGGCGCGGGAAAAAAGGAGGAGGCCAAGCGCTACGGCAAAAAGCTGACCCGGCTCATGTACCTGGGCGTTCTGCCGCTGAATGTGCTTTTGTTCTTCTTTGCCGAGCCGGTGGTGCGGCTGCTGAACCTGGCGGAGGCCGGCGTGCCCGTGGCTGTGCAAATCGAAAGGATGTACGCCCTGTGCTCCATCTTCATCTGGGTGCCCTCCTTCGGCATGCCCAATATCCTGCGCGCCGCGGGCGACGCCCGGTATACCATGGCGGTGTCGGTTATCAGCATGCTCATCCTGCGCTTGGGCGCCAGCTATCTGCTGGTGTACGGCTTCCACTTGTCCCTGATGGGCGTATGGATCGCCATGCACATGGACTGGGCCGCCAGGGGCGTTTGCTTTATGCTGCGGTTCAGCCGGGGAAAATGGCTGGAAAAGAAAGTGATATAAAGTCTGCAAGCATCCTTTTTTCGTCTGTGTCCGGCGTTTTCACCGGGCTTTTTTCGCGTATGGGAATTGTTGCTTTTACGTATGGAAATTGTTGCTTTTATGCAAAATAAAACTGCGGAAGGGAAAAAGGAGGAAGCGAAAAATGGCGTGGGCAGGCATTTTTCTGTTCCTGATGCTCATCGCGCCGGTGCGGGTGGGCGCCAGGCTGCGCTGGGAGGGGGAATTGCCGCGTTTGGCTGTAGGCGCCATGGTGTGGGGCGCGCGGCTTCAAATCGATCTAAAGCCTGTGCGCAGCGAGGGAGGCCGATTGCGCCTGGCGGCGCAGGCGGGCGGGAAGCGCATTGCCCTGCCAAAGCGGAAAAAGAAGGCGGCTCAAGGCCTAAAAGCCCTGTGGCTGCTTCTTAGGGCCAATGGCGCGGGGGCCAGGCTGCGCCGGATGGTGAAGGTGCGCGCGCTGGAGGGGACCCTTCGCCTGGGCGGCCAGGACGCGGCTGCCCTGGCCCTGACCGCGGGATTTTTGCGAAGCGCGGCGGCGGCGCTGCCCTTTGCCCATGTGCGCGTTGACCCCGCCCTGGGAGGAAGAAGCGCCGTCTATGCGCGGTGCATAGCCGAGACCCGGCTGGGCATTCTAATGGCGGCGGGCCTGCTTTGGTACGCGCAGCGGCGCAAGGCGGGCCGGAAGGAGGAAAAAGCATGGATCATCCCATCGGGAACCTGATGCAGACAACGCTGGAAAACATTAAAGACATGGTGGATGTGAACACCGTGATCGGGGAGCCCATTCCCACCGCCGGAGGCGACACCATCATTCCGGTTTCCAAAGTAAGCTTCGGCTTTCTCGCGGGGGGCGGGGAATATGAATTGAACCAGCTGCCCCAGAGCGATACGCCCTTTGCCGGGGGCAGCGGCGCGGGGGTGTCGGTGCAGCCGGTGGGCTTTCTGGTGGTGGGCCCCAGCGGCGTAAGGGTGCTGCCCGCCCAGCATTTAACCGCCTGGGAACGGGCGGTCAGCTGCGCGCCCCAGGTGCTGGAGGATATCCGCGCCCTGATTCCCCAAAAAGAAAAGAAAGCGCAGGACGGGCAGGAACCATGAAAGCGGGAGCAAAATTGATCCTGGCCGCGGCCTGCGTCCTTTTTTCCCTGCTGTTTTTTTCGCCCGTGGCGGCGCAGGCGGAGGGAGCCCGCGCTTCCATTCTCATCGAGGCGAAAACGGGCCGCGTGCTGTATGAAAGCAACGCCCACGAAGCCCTGCCCATGGCCTCCACCACCAAGGTGATGACTGCTCTTTTGGCCTTGGAGCGGGGAAATTTGGACGATATGGTGACAGCCGGCCCCAACGCCTTCGGCGTGCCGGGCACCAGCATTTATTTGTCCCTGGGGGAACGCCTGACGCTGCGGGACATGCTCTATGGCCTCATGCTGGCCAGCGGCAACGACGCCGCCGTGGCCATCGCGGAGCATATCGGAGGCACGGTGCCCGACTTTTGCCGCATGATGACGGAGCGGGCGGAGGAAATCGGCTGCGAAAACACCGTGTTCACCACGCCCCACGGCCTGCCCGCCGACGGCCACCATACCACCGCCTGGGATTTGGCCCTGATCGCCAGGGAGGCCATGCAAAACCCTGTTTTCCGGGAGATCGTGTCCACCCAGCGGGCCACGCTGCCCTGGAGCGGCCACGAATACAGCCGGGTGCTGAACAATAAAAACAAGCTGCTTTCCGCCTACGCCGGAGCCATGGGCGTAAAAACAGGCTACACCAAGGCGGCGGGGCGCTGCCTGGTGTTCGCCGCGGAAAGGAACGGGCTGGAATTGATCGGCGTAGTGCTCAATTGCCCCGATTGGTTCGACGAGGCGGCGGCGATTCTGGACCGGGGCTTTGAAAACTGGCAGATGGCCCAGGTGCTTTCCGCCGGGGAAAGCGTGCGGGAAATTCCGGTAACGGGCGGCGTTCAAGCAAGCGTGCGGGCGGTAGCGCAAAGCGACGCCGCCGCCCCCGTAGCCTGGGACGCCTGGCCCGATTTATTCATCGATCTGCCGGAGAGCCTCGCCGCCCCCGTCAAGGCGGGCCAGGTGATCGGCGCGGCGCGCATGGTGGACCAGGGGGAAACCCTGCTCACCGTGCCCCTGCTTTCGGCGGAAAACGTGCCGGAGCGTTCCTTTCGATACGGCGGAGAACGAATCCTGGCCCTCTGGCCTCTTGCCGGAAAATGAAGCCGCCCCGCCTGCCTGGCTGTACGGCTGGGCCGGGCTGGGCGCGGCGGCGTGGGCGGCCGGGCTGTTGAGAAAAAAGGATGGACGATAGGAAGCGCACGCTGAGGGCCGCCCAGGCCCTCGCTTTTTTATTCCTTCTGCGTCCGGCGGGCCAGCAGAAGCGTCCACAGGCCGGGCAGCAGGGAAAGCAGCGCGCCCGTCAGCGCAAGAACGCCAAAGGCCGTCCATCCCTGCCAGGCCGGGGCGTCAGGGCCCAGGAGCAGGGGCGTGAGCGCGGAAAAAAGCGTTTGGCGCTGCCGCCAGGCCAGCAGCAGCGTAAGCGCGGGCAGCGCCAGGCACAGGATTCCGCCCACCCAGCGGCTCAGGGTAAGCAGGGGCGCGCGCCTGCGGCGGGGCTTGGACGCGCGGAATTCCGGGGCCTGATAGCCGCCGCGGGCCGGAGCGGCAGGCGCTTCCGCCGTTTCCTGGACCGGGCTTGGCGCCGTCACCCGCGGCGGCTGGGCCGGGCGGGAAATGCGCTGCTGGGGCCGTTGGGGAGGGGAAGCAAAGCGTCCCGCCGCCCGCGCCGCGCCGCAGGCTTCGCAGGCCGTGTCCGCGTCCCGGTTTTCCGTATGACATCTTGGGCAAATCCACATGGTTCCTCATCCTTTGCATTGTCGGTGTTGATATTCATAAAACGATGCGGGCGGCGGTTTTCTTCCCGGCCTCAGGCCGGTTGAAAAAGGATAGGGCTTCACCGGCGCTCAAATTCCCTGGCCACGCTGCCCAACAGCTCCCGGATGGGCAAATGCTGGGGGCACACCCTTTCGCAGCCGCCGCACTGGATGCAGGCGGAGGCCTTTCCATGGGCCTGGGTGAGGATATTTTGGTAATAGTAATCCTGGTTCCAGTTGTGGAAGGTGGTTTTCAGGTTCATGCAGGAAAACAGATCGGGAATGAGGATATCCTTCGGGCAATGGTTGTCCGATACGCAGTAGCGGCAGCCGGTGCAGGGAATCATGTGCATGCCCTGGAACACCCTGCGCACCTGGTCCACCGCCGCCGCCTCCCCGGCGCTGAGGGGAGCAAAGGCTTTCATGGTGTTTAGGTTGTCGTTCATTTGCTCCATATTGCTCATGCCGGAAAGCACCGCGCACACCTGAGGCAGCCCGGCGGCGAAGCGCAGGGCGTAGGAGGCGTTGGAGCGCCGGGGCTGCAGGGCGTCCAGCGCGGCGCTGGCTTCCGGGGGCAATTGCGCCAGGCTGCCGCCCTTCACCGGCTCCATCACCAGCACGGGCTTGCCGTGCTTTTCGCACACCTCGTACACCTTCCGGCTTTCCACCGCCACGTCTTCCCAATCCAGGTAATTCAATTGAATCTGCACCGCCTCAATCTGGGGCCAGTCCGTCAGGATGCCGTTCAGCACCTCCGCCTTGTCGTGGAAGGAAATGCCGAAATGGCGTATCCTTCCTTCGTCCCGCAGCTTCAGCGCGGCCTTATAGGCCCCGCAGCGCTTGAATTTGCGGTAAATGGCCGCGTCCTGGGCGTGCATCAGGTAAAAATCGAAATAATCCACCCCGCAGGCCGCCAATTGCTTTTCAAACAGGGGGCGGATATCCTCCGGCTTACTGAAATAATTGGCGGTGAGCTTATTGGTGAGCAGGTAGTTCTTTCGGTCATACCGGCTGGTCAGGGCTTGGCGCAGGGCGGTTTCGCTTTTGCCGCCCAGGTAGCCGTGGGCCGTATCGAAATAATTGAAGCCCGCGGCCAGAAAAGCATCCACCATGCGGCGGAATTCTTCTTCGTCCACCTGCTTGCCCGCCATGGGCAGGCGCATGCAGCCAAAGCCCAAGTTGCCGTGAATTTCCGGAAAAAAAGCGTTTTGCAGCATCCTGGTCCCTCCCTATAAAACGCGGCAAAAAAGAAAAATAAAAAGGATAGGTATATTATATACGAAAATTTCCTCCGGCGCAACGAAAAACCGGGCCTATCCTATGGCAATCGCTTCCGAAAAATGTATACTGGGGGAAACCGCTCTTGGGGCTCCAAGGAGCGGTTTTCCCCCAGACAGACTGTCGACAAACCCCAGGAAAGTATGAAAGGGCTTTGGCCCTTTCATCAACAATCCGC
>CAMOHY010000024.1 GCA_946615495.1 uncultured Clostridia bacterium | reverse complement strand
GGGGCCTGGTCCGCCAGCGCGGCCAAATCGCCCAGGTATTCCTTTTCCACCGCGGCCTGGAACACGTACTGGTCGAACCAGGAATCGGAGCAAATGTAGTAGCCCTTTTCCCCATGTTCGCCGCCCCAGCTGTTTTCAATCTTCCAGCGGTTGGGCTTGCCGTCGCAAAGGTTCACGCCGGTGAGCACCATGGCGTGGTTCATGGCGGCAAAGCCGTAATCCAGGCTGTCCTCCTTGGAAATGCTTAGGTCCAGCCCGGTGAGCAATTCGGCGTTGAAGCACTGGTCGTCCCACACGCCGGATTCCCGTTCGCCGAATTTGCCCACGTCGCTGCCAAACCAAACCACCTTGCCCGCTTTTAGCTGGCGGATGATGGCCTGCTTGACTTCGTCCATGGTCAGGTTCAGGTGCTTCACCATCTGGCCGCCCACCACGTTGCCCAGCATTTTGATGGTGAAGGTGCGGTGGTAGGGCTTATCCTGGGTAGGGGCGTGAATGACGCTGACCGTGCGCTCCAGCAGGTTGCCCACGTATTTTTGGCAGAAGCTTTGGGGCGTATAGTCCTTTTCCAGGTGATACTGCCCATCCTTATCCACATATTCAAAATGGAAGGTCTTGGGCGGTTCGGTGTAGCAGCTGCACAGGAAGCCGTACACCCGGCCCAGCATGCTTTCCTTTTCCGCCTGAACGTCCTGCTCGGACGCGCCGCCGGCAACCATGCGGCGCAGCTTGGCCGCGCAGGCCTTCAAATTCCGGTTGAGCAGATGGTTCATGCTCCGGGTGTTGCTGGACTGGAAGGTTTCATCATATACGTCCTTGGGCACCACGCCGTATTTCCGGACGATGTTGGCAAACATGTCCCACTGGCCGCCGTCGTGCACGCCGGTGGCCAGGATAAAGGAAACGGTGCGGTCCGAGGTGGGCAGGGAAGCGGTTTCCAGGATGCTTTCCAGGAAATAGTTGGCCCGCTCAAACTTATCCCAGAACGCCAAATAGCTTTGGGACAATTCAAAGTTTTTCAGGTTCAGCTCCTTGGCAATGCGCTCCCGCAGCACGTTGGCGGCGGCGAACAGCCAGCACCGGCCGCTCTTTTGCTGGTTGGTAACAGGCAGGGTAGGGATATCGATGGAAAATTTCTGCCGCATGGCAAAGGCGGCGGGAGATACGAAGCAGGCTTGGTCCACATCCGTTTTCGCCAAGGCCAGCGTGGCGATTTGCCGGGCCTGGGAAGCGCGGTAAGCCTCGGACCAGGCGCTGAGCTGTTCCTGCGTGATGGGCGTTTTCTGCATAATCATCATCCTTTCCCGTTTATTCATAAGCATCGGTCCTTTTTATTATACGCGATTTGCCTGGCAAGGACAAGCAAATCTTTTTGGTCTGAATTGTAAACAAATCCCACGATTTGTCTACAATTGTAGACAAATATTGCTATATAAGCAGATACACTGCATGATAGAGGTGTATGGAATGAAGTACGACCATAGGCAGATGGGACAACTAATCCGGAAAATGCGGCGCGAAAAAGGCTTGTCCCAGGAAGTGCTGAGCGGATTGGCGAATATAGGCCGCAGCCACCTGGCCATGATAGAAGCTGGCAAACGGGACCCTCAGGTGGAAATTCTTTGGCGTATCGCGGCGGCATTGAATATTTCCATGAGCGCTCTGTTTGCAAGATATGAGGCAGAATGCCAGGAATGCAAGGATTCGGCCCATGAACGCGCAGAAAAGTGAGCTTTATATGATGAGAATGGCGGAAGCAATCCGGCTGTGCAGAATCCGGCTGGACGCGCTGCTTTTTCCCCGCGGGGCCTGCTGCCTGTGCTGCGGGGACCCCAGAAGGGCCAGCGAAGCGGACTGCCTGTGCGATGCTTGCCGGGAAAAACTGAAAACCTGGCGCTTGCCTGCCCAGGCGTGCGGCCGCTGCCTGTCGCCGGTGGAGCGGGGCAAGCCCTGCGCCTTTTGCAATTCGCCGCTGATGAAGCCCATTGAGGCGGTGTTTTCGCCCTACCGGTTCGGCGGCGAGACGCGGCAATTGATTCTGGCCCTCAAGTTCAACGCCTGCGGGGAGGCCGCGCCGCTGCTGGCCCAGGCTATGGCCGACGCCTTGACGCGCCGGGAATTTGACTGCGTTACGCCCGTGCCGCTGCATGCGCGAAGGCTTAGGCAGCGCGGCTTCAACCAAGCGCTGCTTTTGAGCGGGGAGCTGGGAAAAAGAACGGGCCTGCCGGTGGAGGAATTGCTTGCCCGCGTCCGGTATAAAAGGCCCCAGAGCCGCACGCCCATGAAGCGCAGGGCCAGCAACGTCAGCGGCGCTTTTTCCTGCGTGGGCGATGCGAAAGGCAAGCGGGTGCTGCTGGTGGACGACGTGCGCACCAGCGGCAGCACGGCCCACGCCTGCGCCAAGGCCCTGCTGAATGCCGGTGCGGAAAGCGTGTGCCTGTGCACCGCCGCCGTGGTCTACCGGAAACAGGGCTCCAGCCGCGCTTCGGCTTGAAAAAGGATCGGCGGTTAAGCGGAATAGCGTTGGGACGGCGCAACGCCTCCCGGCTGTCATCGTAATCGTTCCAAACAGGCTGGGGCCCGGCGGGGTACCCGGCCTATTTTTGCGTCCGGGGAGAATATGCTTTGTATTGTAAGCCGCTTGGCACAAAAACTGAGTATTCCCTAATCGCCCCAAAAGGTATACAATAAAGACGCACTTCTTTTAAGGAGGAATATCATTTGCTGCACACAGGCGTTCTATTTGAGACGGCGGATGAGAAATTGCAGAATTTATACGACGCCGCCTGCCGCAAGTGCCGGGATAACCTGAAGCGCTTCGGGGAGGAAACGGTGCTCATCGAGGGCGGGGGCTACGAAAAGCTGTGGCTGGAGACCCAGCCCATGGGCGGCGAAATGTACGCCAAGCGCGATTTGGCCGCGGCCGCTGGCAACATAGGCCTGTTCATGCGCTTCCAGCGGCCGGACGGGCGGCTGCCCGGCTCCATCGAACGGCTGAAAAATGGGGAATTGGAGCCGCAGTTCAATAAATTTCAGGGCTTTTGCTTTCCGGCTCCGGCGCTGAACCTGTATTATTGGCTGGGCCGGGACCGGGAATACCTGGACCGACTGGCCGAATGCCTCATGCGTTTTGACGAATATTTGTGGGCCTGCCGGGATTCCGACGGCGACGGACTGCTGGAAAGCTGGTGCGTGTATGATACGGGAGAGGACAACGCCCTGCGCTACGGCGACGCGCCCAATTACTGCGTGGGGGAGGAGCCGCCCCGCGGCAGCGCCGTGGTGCCCATGGCCAGCATGGATTTTATGAGCTATTCCTACGCCTGCCGGGACACGCTGAGCAAAATCAGCCGCCTGCGCCGGGATGGCCAGGCCGCCTATTGGCGGCGGCAGGCCCAGCGGGTTTCCCGCCTTCTGCGGACAAAAATGTGGGATGAGAAAATTGGCGCCTGCTTTGACCGGGACCGGAACGGCGGCGTTATTCCCGTTTTGTGCCACAATAACCTGCGCTGCATGTACTGGGGCTCCTTTTCCCAGGAAATGGCGGACCGGTTCGTAAAGGAGCACCTTTTGAATCCCGATGAATTCTGGACGCCGCTGCCCCTGCCCTCGGTGGCGGCAAACGACCCCGCTTTCCGCAACGCGCCGGAAAACAATTGGTCCGGCCAGCCGGAAGGGCTCACCTACCAGCGCGCCATCGGCGCCCTGGAAAGGTACGGCTATGAAAAAGTGGTTACGGCTTTGGGCCGGAAATTGCTTTCGGCCATCAGCGCGGGGGGCAATGTGTTTACCCAGCAGTTTGATCCCTTTACCGGCGCGCCCAGCCGGGTGGGCATGCGCAGCCATCAGGCGCTGCCGCCGGAAAGCGAAGAGCCCTTCCAGGACAGCTATGGCCCCACCCTGCTTTCGGCCCTGGAGTACATTGCCCACCTGTGGGGCGTGCATATGCAGGAGGGAAAAATCTGGTTCAGCCTGTGCTCCGCCCCCGCGCCTTATTCCTATGAGCAGCAGTGGGGAAGCAGGCGCTACCGCATCGAAAGCGATGGGAAGCGGGCCCGCGTTTATGTAAACGACAAAGAAAAAGCGCAGTCCCCCTGCGGCGTGCGGCTGATTGCGGATGCAAACGGCCGGGTGCTTGCCCGGCGCGGCCTGGAGGACGCCGCCGCGTCCCTGAAAGGAGAAAGAGCATGAAGACGAATGAAATCAACATCCGGGACCCTTTCGTGCTGGTGCATGAAGGAAAATACTATCTGTACGGCACCCGCGGGGAAACCTGCTGGGGCCAGGCCGACGGCTTTGACGTGTATGTGAGCCGGGATCTGCGGGAATGGGATGGCCCCTTCGTCTGCTTCCAAAACGACGGCTCCTTCTGGGCGGACCGGAATTATTGGGCCCCGGAGGTGCATAAGCGGCAGGGAAACTTCTATATGTTCGCCAGCTTCAAGGCGGAGGGCGTGCACCGGGGCACGGCCATTTTGAAGGCGGATTCGCCCCTGGGCCCCTTCCGCCCCCACAGCGCCGGCTGCGTGACTCCCGGCGAATGGGAATGCCTGGACGGCACCTATTATGAGGACCGGACGGGCAAGCCCTGGATGGTGTTCTGCCACGAATGGGTGCAGGTGGGCGACGGGGAAATATGGGCCATGCCCCTGCGGGACGACCTTTCCGCCGCCCAAGGGGAGCCAAGGCTTTTGTTCAAGGCGTCCTCCGCCCCCTGGAGCAAGCTGGTGCACCATTCCAGCGGTATGGACGGCTACGTGACCGACGGCCCCTTCCTTTGGCGCACGGAAAGCGGAACGCTCCTGTGCCTGTGGGCCAGCCTGTCGGACACGGGCTATACCCAGGCCGTGGCCGTCAGCGGCAGCGGGGAGATTGACGGGCCGTTTACCCAGGCCGAAGCGCTGTTTGAGCGGGACGGCGGCCACGGCATGGTGTTCCGGGCGCTGGACGGGCAGCTGTATTTGACGCTGCACAGCCCCAACGCCCATTTGCAGGAGCGGCCCCGCTTCTTCCCCCTGGAGGAAAAGGAGGGGCGGCTCATCCGGAAGGAGGCGCTGAAATGAACGATGCTTCCCAGTGGTACCCGGCCTTGGAAGAAAAGCTCGGCGGCATGGCGCGGGAGCTGAAGGCGTCGCTCCGCCCCTGGGCGGCGGGCGGCGGAGTGTTCACCCCGGAGCAGGCGGGCTATTTGGGCCAGGGCTTGGCCACCGCCTTTATTCAGGCCGCCATCGACAGCGCCCACGCGTCCGGCGGCGGCACGGTGGCGCTGGGGCAGGGGGATTATGTGAGCGGCACGCTCATCATGCGCTCCCGCGTGCGGCTCATGGTGGAGGAGGGCTCCCGGCTGCTGGCCAGCACCAGCCTGGCGGATTATCCGCCCCAGCACGCCCGCCGCCTCACCGTGCAGGATACCAGCATGGGCATGCACCAATCCCTCATCTTTGCCGAAAACTGCCAGGACATTGCCTTCAGCGGGCCGGGGGAAATAGACGGCCGGGGCAGGCCGGAGAATTTTCCCGGCGACGAAACCCAGCAGGGCACGCCGGGGCGGCCCTTCCTGCTTCGGGTGATCGATTGCCGCCGGGTGCACGTAAGCGGCCTGATTCTGCGCGACAGCCCCTGCTGGATGCAGAATTATCTGAACTGCGAGGATTTGCTTATTGAAAATGTGACGGTGCGCAACCACGCCAATTACAATAACGACGGCTTTGATATCGACGGCTGCCGGAGGGTTTGGATGCACGATTGCTCCGTGCATTCGGGGGACGACGCGCTGTGCTTTAAGGGCGCGGGGCAAAGCGAACTGAATGGAGTGCTCGTTGAAAACTGCGAACTGCTCAGCGCCTGCAACGCGGTAAAGATCGGCACCGACACCCAGGGAGACTTCCGGAATATCTGGGTGCGCCATTGCAGCATCGGCGGATTGGAAAAGGACCCCAGCGGGCTCAAGCACGCGGGGTGCGATTCCGCCGTTTCCCTGGAAATGATGGATGGCGGCACGGCGGAGGATATATTGCTCAGCGACCTTTCCATCCAGCGGGCGGCCAGCCCCTTCTTCATGCGCCTGGAAAAGCGGGGCCGGGTGAAGCCGGGAGACCCCGCGCCGCCCATCGGCGCCCTGCGCCGCGCCGCTGTGGCGCGGGTGCGGGGAGGGCAGTGCGGCCCCCGCGGCTCCTATTTTCTGGGCATCCCGGAAAAGGCCATTGAGGATGTGCTTTTACAGGATGTGGAAATCCGGCAGCTCCCTTCTCAAAAACCGGTGCTGAAGGAAGAAGAAATTGGGGAAATGTACGGGGTGTACCCCGACGCGCACATGATCGATCCCTTGGGCGACGCCCCGGCCTACGCCCTGTGGGCCCGCCACATTCGCGGGCTGACGCTGCAAAATTACGCCGTTTTTCCCCAGGGAGGGGAGAGCCGCCCGGCCTTCGTGCTCAAAACGGACGTTCAGGCGCGGGTGATTTCCTGATGCCTCTTGCCGCCGCTTTTCCGTGGGAACGCTTGCCAGAATGAGCAATTTTGATTATAATAGAATTGTTTTGAACATTCATTTCCCGGAAAGGACCACGGTATGCGATTTACTTTTTGCCCGCTTTTCAGCGGGAGCAGCGGAAACGCGCTGTTCATCGGCGCGGGAAACACCAGGATATTGATCGACGCGGGCATGACGGGCAAGGCCATCGAGGGGGCCCTGCGGGAAATTAACGTGCTGCCCGAAACGCTCAACGGCATTGCCGTTACCCATGAGCACAGCGACCACGTGAAGGGCGTTGGCATCATCAGCCGGAAATACCATGTGCCCATTTATGCCAACGAGCGCACCTGGAACGCCATGGCCCGCGCCATTGGCGAAATCCAGCCCGGAAACCGCCGCATGTTCGAGGATGAACAGGATTTTTATATAGGAGATTTGTCCCTGTATCCCTTTCCCATTCCCCACGACGCGGCGGACCCGGTGGGCTACCGGGTGTTTTACGGGGGCCGCAGCGTGGCCACCGCCACCGATATGGGCTATATGAAAAAAAGCGTGGTGAAGGCCCTGAGCGGGGTGGACGTGCTGCTGCTGGAAAGCAACCACGACCCGGACCTGCTGATGGTAAATCCCCATTATTCCATGTATTTAAAGCAGCGCATCCTGGGCAGCCACGGGCATTTGAGCAACCTGGCCAGCGCCGAGGGGCTGCTGGACTTGATGGAGAGCGGCGTAAGGGAAGTGCTGCTGGGCCATTTGAGCGGAGAAAACAACACGCCGGAATTGGCCTTGGCCACCCATACGGAGCGGCTGGGCCGGGAGGGCGTGCGCGTGGGGGAGGATATTCACCTGGGCGTAGCCTGGCGGGACCGGGTGAGCCGGAAATTTGAAATCGAGTGAGGAAAAAAGAATGAAGCTGCATGTGATTGGCTGCCATGGCCCCTATCCCGTGGCGGGCGGCGCCACCAGCGGGTATTTGCTGGAGCATGAGGGCCGGGCGCTGCTCATGGACTGCGGCGCGGGCGTGATGGGACGGCTCATGCGTTTGTGGGACCCGGCGGCGCTGGAGGGCGTGCTTTTGTCCCACCTGCATTTTGACCATGCCAGCGATCTGCTGGTGATGCGGTATTACCTGGAAATCGTGGGGAAAACGCTGCCGGTATACGTGCCTGCGGAGGATGAATCGCCCTTCCGCGCCCTGCTTTCTGCCCCGGCCTTTGACGTTCGCCCCTACCCGGAAAAGCTAAGCATTTTGGGCCTTCAGGTAACCACCCTGCCGGTGCGCCATCCGGTGCCCTGCCGGGCCTTAAGGCTGACGGATGGGGAAAAAACGCTGGTCTTTACCGGCGACACCAATACCTGTCCCGGCCTTGCGGCCTTTGCCAGGGACGCAGACGCGCTGCTCTCCGACGCGGCCTTTTTGGAGGCGGAATGGACTGAACAAAAGCCGCATTTGAGCGCTTCCGGCGCGGCGGAGCTTGCCAGGGAGGCGGGCGCCAAAGCCTTGTATTTAACCCATCTGCCCGTCAGGCATGAGCCGGAAAGCCTGCTGCGGGAAGCCAGAAAGATTTTTCCCCAGGCTCAGGCCGTGCATCCCGGCATGGTGATCGCTCTATGAGCGCGCGCCCGTTTCATCACCAGCGTCCCCTGGCCGCCGCCGCGGCGGCCTACGGCCTGGGCGTATGGGCGGGCGTTTCTTTTTCATGGAAACCTTTTTTCTATTTGGCGGGCCTTGCCTGCGCGGCGCTGGGCCTGGGGCTGCTGCCCAGGGCCGGGAAAAGGCGCGCGGCAGGCTGGGCGGCGGCGGCCTTGTTTGCGGGCATGCTGCTGGGCGGCCATGCGGCCCATCCCGCCCTGCCGCCAGTGGACAGATACGAAGTAAAGGGCGTCGTAAAAGCCGATGCGGCGCTTCGGGAAAACGGCACGGCGGCGGCGTATCTAACCGATGTCCGGCTGAAAAATGAAAACGGGGAATGGCGCCTGCCCTGTGTTTACTGGACCTATACGCCGGACACGGAAACGCCCTTTTTGCCCAGGGAGGGGGACGCGGTGCGCTTTTTCGCCCGGCTCTATCATCCCTCCGGCCAGGTGAATCCCTACGGCTTTGATTTTCGGCTTTATTTGCTGGAGCAGGGGGCTCAGGCCGGCGTTTCCGGCGCGGCGGAGGCGGAAACGGTGGGACATCCGGGCCGGGGCCTTGGGTCCGCGCTGTATCGGCTCAGATCCAGCCTGGCGCGCCGCGCCCGGCAGGTTTTCGGGCAGGAGAGCGCTTTGCCGGAGGCCCTTTTATTGGGCAGCCGGCAGGAGCTTCCTCAGGAAACCCAAAAAAGCTTTGCGGACGCGGGCGCGGCCCACCTGCTGGCGGTGTCCGGGCTGCATGTGGGCCTGCTTTCCGGCGTGGTGCTGCTGTTTTTGAGGCGTTGGCTATCTCCGCGATGGCGGCTGCTAATGATGAGCGGCTTTTTGCTTTTGTACTGCGCGCTGCTGGAATTCCACGCCCCGGTGGTTCGCGCCTCCCTGCTTTTGCTGGTGGATTTGTACCGGCGCACGGTGCGCCGCGCCCCCGATGGATTGACCGCCCTGTGCGCCGCCTTCTGGCTGCTGCTGATTTTCAGGCCCTTGGACCTGTTTTCGGCCAGCTTCCAATTATCCTTCTGCGCGGTGCTGGGCATGACGGTGCTGGGCCCCGCGCTGAAAAAAGCGCTGGCGCGCATCCCTTCCCGGTTCGTGCGGGAGGGGTGGCAGGCCACGCTGTCCGCCACGGCGGGCGTGGCGCTGCCCACAGCCCAGCTTTTTCACCGGTTTTCCCTGGTTGGCCTTCTCATCAATCCTTTTCTGTGCGCCCTGTTTGGGGTGCTGCTGCCGGTGTATGCCGCGGTGCTGCTGGCGGGCTGCGCGTATCTTCCGGCGGGCGTTTGGCTGGGCGGAATTGTGGGAAATGTCACCCGCGGGCTTGTGGCCGCGGTGGAATGGGCGTCCAAGCTCCCTTTGGCGGTGGTAAAGCTGCCCGCGCTGCCCTGGTACTGCGTTGCGGCGTTGGCCGCCGCCTGCGCGATTTTGAGCCGCTATTGCCTGGGCTCCAAAGGCATTAAAAGGCTTGCGGCGCTGGGGCTGGTCATGCTGGCCTTTGGCGTTTGGCATCTCACCCTGTGCCGGGATGTGCAGTATATTCAATTGGCCATGGGCCAGGCGGATGCCGCGCTGATTCTGGACGGCCAAGAAACCCTGCTCATTGACGCGGGGGATTACGGCGGCGATATCGCTTCCTACCTGCTTTCCACCGGGCGGCAGGCGGACAGGGTGATCCTGACCCATTTGCACAGCGACCATTGCCTGGGCCTGCGGGAAGTGATGGAGGAGGAAATCCCCATCGGCGCGGTGTACCTGCCGGAGGGGGCGGAGGAGCAGGCGGTGGACCCTGAGTGCTTAAAGCTCATGGAGGATTTGCGGGGAAAGGGCGTTCCGGTTCATTTCCTTGCCGCCGGGGATGAAATGGAGCTTCCGCGGGTGCGCGTCACCGTGGCCTGGCCCTATCGGGGCACGGTGCGTGCCTCTCAGGACGCCAACCGCTATTCCCTTGCCGCCTTGTGCGATCTGGACGGGGTGAAGCTGCTCGCCACCGGCGATTTGACGGGCGATTACGAGCAGTACGCCGCCCTGGACGCGGATATTTTGAAGGTGGCCCACCATGGCAGCAAAAACAGCACGGGGGAGGCCTTCCTTTCGGCGGTGACGCCCAGGGTAGCGATTGTTACCGCCAGCCCCGTATCGGACCGGCTGCCCAACCCGGCCACGGTGGAAAGGCTGCGGGCCGCCGGCGCGGATATTTTGACCACGGCGCGCGCCGGCGCCGTCACCGTTACGGTGCGCGGCGGGGAGGGCATCGTTTCTACCTTTTTAAAGCTTGAGGAGCGAAAATGAAGCACACGGAGTTTTTTGCCGCCCTGAAAAGCGGAAATGTGGGCGGATGCTATTTATTCGAGGGCGAAGAGGAGTTTACCAAGCGGTCCGCCCTGAAGGCCCTGCGGGAGAAGGTGGCGGGAGGCGATTTCGCCGCCATGAACGATACCCGGCTTACGGACCCCGCCCCCGACGAGCTGATCGCCGCCGCGGAAACCCTGCCCTTCCTGAGCGAAAGGCGGTTTGTGGAGGTGCGGGACAGCGCCATGCTGCTCGCCGGGAAAGCCAAGAATTACGACGAGGACAGCGCGGTAAAGCGTCTGGACGCTTATCTTGGCCAGCTGCCGGACACGGCGGTGGTGGTATTTTTCGTGCGCGGCAAGGCGGACGGCCGGAAGAAGCTGTATCAAACCCTGAAAAAGAAAGGGCAGATCGTTTCCTTTGAGCCCTTGGACGACCGGGAGCTGGCCCAATGGATTGCCCGCACGCTGAAAAAGGAAGGAAAAAAAATCAGCCTGGCCGCCTGCCAGCGGCTGTGGTTTTCCGCGGGCCGGGATTTGACCCTGCTGAGCAACGAGATCGGCAAGCTTTCAGCCTACGCGGGCAGCCGGGAGGAAGTGACGGAGGAGGACGTGGCGGCCATCTGCGTTCAATCCACAGAATACAAGGTGTACGACATGGCGGACACCCTGCTCTCCGGCCAGGGAGCCAAGGCGCTGCGCATGCTGGACGCGCTGCTGAGGGACGGGGAGGAGCGGCTGATGCTGCTTTCCCTGCTGGGCAGGCAGTGCCGCCAAGTGGGCTATGCCAAGGCGATGGCGGCGGCGGGGGCGCAAACGGGGGAAATTGCCAGTAAGCTGGGCATTCCGCCCTTCGCCGTGCGCAAAAATTTGGACACCGCCCGCTTTTACACCCAGGAGCAGCTAAGCGAAATGGCCCGGCTGTGCCTGGAAGGGGAATACCTGGTAAAAAGCGGCCAGCTGTCCGACGCGGGCACGCTGGAAAAGGTAATGCTGCAAATTCTGTCCATTCGGGAGGGAAACCGGTATGTGTGATCTTGGCAGGCTCCTTGGAGAAGCGGAAATTCCTGTAAGCGAAGAAGCTGTTCAGGGCCTAAAGCTTTATCACAGCATGCTGCTGGATTGGAACACGCGCATGGACCTGACCAGCGTTTCCCAGCAGGACATGGCTTCCCGCCACTTTGTGGATTCCTTGCTGCCGCTGAAGGAAAAGGATTTGTTCCCTTTGGGCGCGCGCGTGATCGACGTGGGCACCGGGGCGGGCTTTCCGGGGCTGGCCATCGCCATCGCCCGGCCGGACTGCTTTGTTACGCTGCTGGAGGCTCAGGGCAAAAGATGCCAGTTTCTGCGGGCGGTGTGCGGCGAAATGAAGATAGAAAACGCGGAAGTGGTGCAGGAGCGGGCCGAGGTGCTGGGCAGAATGGAAGGGCGGCGGGAAAGCTATGACCGGGCCATCGCCCGCGCCGTGGCCCCGCTGAACGTGCTGTGCGAATATTTGCTGCCCTTTGTGCGCCTGGGCGGCCTGGCGCTTTGCTGGAAAGGCCCGGCGGCGGAGGAGGAAATGCAGGACGCGCTTTTCGCCTCTTCCGCCCTGGGCGGAGAAATGGGCAATATCATCGTCATGCCCCAGGGCGATATCCGGCATGTGGTGGTGCCGGTAAAAAAAATCGAAAAAACCCTTCCCCAATATCCGCGGAAAAACGGCATCCCCACTAAGCGTCCCTTAAAAAGCGGCAAAAAGTGACGGGGAAAAAGAGAAAGAAAGGAATTTGCCGTCGAACGGTTCTCTCTCCTCCCGGCCCAGTGCGGGCAGGAGGATTTTTTTATGCGCAGAATAAGAAAAATCAAGAGCGCGGCGCAGGCCAGGCGAACCAGGGGGAGGGCCCGCCAAGCCTGTTCCGCGCTCGGTTTTTTCAAAAAACAGGGAGGATGCGCTCATGAGCGTTTTACAGGAGGGACAGGCAGGCTACCGCCAGGTGTGCTGCCTGCCGGTGGACAGGATCGCGCCCAATCCCCGCCAGCCCCGGAAGGAATTCAATGAACTGGCACTGATGGAGCTGGCCTCCTCCATCCGCCAGCACGGGCTTTTGCAGCCCATCACCGTTCGGGCGGCAGGCGCGGGGTATGAGATCATTATGGGGGAAAGGCGGTTTCGGGCCTGCTGCATGCTGGGGTTTACCCATATCGACGCCTTTGTGCTGTCCGTCACGGAGGGCGAAAGCGCCTTGCTGGCGCTGATTGAAAATTTGCAGCGGGAGGAATTGCACTATTTTGAAGAAGCCGAGGCCTACGAGGCGCTCCTTTCCGGGGGGCTGAGCCAGGAGGCCCTGGCCCGGCGGCTGGGCAAAAGCGCCTCCGGGGTGGCCAACAAGGTGCGGCTGCTGAAGCTGGGGCCGGAGGTGCGGCGGTACCTGATGGAGGAGGGCTTGAGCGAACGCCACGCCCGCGCCCTCCTTTCCCTGCCGGACGAGGCCGCGCAGCTGCGTATCGCCCGCCAGGCCGCCCAGCTGCGCCTGACGGTAAGGGAAACCGAGGCGCTGGTGATGAAGGCCCAGAAGCGGCTGCCCGTGCCGCCGCCCAGCCGGAAGGTGATTTCCCTGGTGCGGGATCCGCGCTTGTACGTGAACGCCATTAAAAGCGTGATGCAGCAAATGCAGGAAACGGGCATGGAGGCCAGCATGGAAACCCAGGAGGGGGACGCCTGGCTGGAATTGCGCATCCGCATCAGGAAGTATAAGTGACGTTAAACGTATGATAATGACATTTAAAGATGGCCGCTCATTCCCGAAATTACGCCCCTGGCGCCTTCCGCCATGCCCCGCCGGATAAGAAAACGCGCTTGCCAGCAGCTTCAATTCGCGATATAATAACAAGCAAAAGAAGCCGGAAAAGGGAGGAAAAGCAAATGATCCATGTGACCGTATGGAATGAAGACAGCGCCGCGGAAAGCAGCGAAAAGGTGTTGGCCGTATATCCCCAGGGCGTGCTGGGCGCGGTGGCCGCCATGTTTGAAAATCAGCAGGATTTCCAGGTGCGCACCGCTTATCTTTCCCAGGAGGAAGCGGGCCTGACGGAAGAAATTCTGGAGGATACGGACGTGCTGGTGTGGTGGGGCCACTGCAAGCATGGGTTGGTGCCCGATGAGGTGGTCACGCGGGTGCAGCAGCATGTGCTGCGGGGCATGGGGCTGATCGTGCTCCATTCCGGCCATGAATCCCGCATCATGCAGCGGCTGATGGGCACCCAGTGCTCCCTGCGCTGGCATGAAAACAACGATAAGGAGCGCCTTTTCGTCATCGAGCCTTCCCATCCCATCATGCGGGGGGTGCCCGCATGGTTTGAGCTGGAAGCGGAGGAAATGTACGGCGAGCGCTTTGATATTCCCAAGCCCGACGAACTGCTGGCCATCGGCTGGTATGAATCCGGCGATGTGTTCCGCTCCGCCTGCTGCTTTAACCGGGGCTACGGCAAGATTTTCTATTTCCAGCCCGGCCATGAAACCCTGCGCTCCTATTACAACGAATATGTGAAGCTGATCCTGCAAAACGCCGCCCGCTGGGCCGCCCGCAACCGGGAATTGGATCGTCCCCTGCGCAGCGAATTTGCCCCCGCCCTGGAGGAAAAGCGCTGAGAGCCGCCAAGCCGGATGCGCCTTTCGTCCGCTATAATATGCGAAATCGGATAGGGAAAAGCCGCCTTTTCCTTATCCGGTTTTTCTTTTTTCATTTTGCCCGAAAGCTTTCCATATCCCATCAAAGCAATTTCGCAGTATGCTTCTTTGCAACGGCCAATCGCATTTTCTATTTTAAAAAAATTGCTGAAAAAGCAGAAATTTTCCTTTCTCCCGCGTCTAATCCTATGAAAGGAGGGTGAGGAATGTGGAGGTTGTCAAGGGCCCTGACAGCGTCCTGGAGGAACGCTTCTGCCAAATGGCGGAAGCGCATCAAACGGCGCTTTTGCGGCTGTGCTTTGTATTGCTGAAGGATCACGCGCTGGCGGAGGACGCCGTGCAGGAAACGTTCCTCAAGGCGTACAGGGCATACGCGGCTTACCGGGGGGACTGCGGCGAAAAAACCTGGCTGACCCGGATCGCGGTGAACGTGTGCCGGGATATAAAACGGCGGGCCTGGTTCCGCCTGGTGGACAGGCGGGTGACGCTGGAGCAATTGCCGGAGCCCGCCGTCCCTTTTGAGGAAAAGGACGATTCCCTGTTTCAGGCCATCCTGCAATTGCCCGCCCGGGAGCGGGAAGCGCTGATTCTGTATTATTATCAGGACTTATCCATGGCTGAAATCAGCCAAGCCCTGGGCACGCCGCTGTCTACGGTGGGGTCCAGGCTGAAGCGGGCCAGGAAGCGCCTGAAAGCCATGCTGGAAGGAGGAGAAGAGGAATGAAGGATGAAGAACTGCGGGAAAGCATTCACCGTGCGGTGGATACCCGGCTGTCCGGCATGGCGGGCGATCCCTGGCTGGCGCGGCGCGTAATCAGCGCGGAAAGGAAGAATAAACCCATGATGAAAAGAAAGTTTTCCATTGCTTTGATCGTGTGCGTAATCATGCTGCTGGCTTCCGTCAGCGTGGCGGCGGCACTGAACCTGAACGTGTTTGAACTGCTGGGAAGCCGGGACGCCCGGCTTC
>CAMOHY010000023.1 GCA_946615495.1 uncultured Clostridia bacterium | reverse complement strand
CAGCCGCTGGCGGATCACCTGCTTAGCGGTCTGCGCGGCCACGCGGCCAAAGTCCGCGGGCGTGACGTCGATTTCCACGATGTCGCCCAATTGATAATTGGGGCTCAGGGCCTGGGCGGCCTCCAGGGAAATCTGCTGGCTGTCATCCTCCACCTCTTCGGAAACCACCTTGCGCGCAAAAATCTGCACGTCGTGCTCCCGCGAGATGACCACGGAAAGGTTCAAGGGCGCGTTGGCGCCCCGCTTCACTTCGCGGCGGTAAGCGGCCTTGCAGCCCTCCTCCACCGCGCTGACGATCTGGTCCACACTGATATCCTTGGCCTTGGCCAAGGCTTCGATCGCATCCATCATTTCTGATTTGCGTGCCATATCTATCTCCTGCCTTCCAAAGTTTCCATCCCGTCAGGGATTTTGTGGTTCGTCCGCTTCTTCGTCCAAAGCGCTCAGGTCCGGCACCAGGCGCACCTGGGCCACCGCCTTGCGGGGAAATTCCAGCGTTTCTTCCCCCACGGAAAGCACCACGCTTTCCTCATCCATGGCTTTGAGCAGGCCTTGGACGCTCTTTTTCCCGTCTACCGGTTTATACAGCCTGGCTTCCACCAGCAGGCCCATGGATTTTTCAATGTCCCGCTTGGTTTTCAGCGGCCGGTCGATGCCCGGCGAACAGACCTCCAGAAAATCATAATCGAAATTTTCCAAAGCGGGCTGCACCGCGCGGTGATATTTTTCGCAGTCATCCAGGGTAATGCCGCCCTCCGTGTCGATATAAATGCGCAGATACCGGCCGGTAGGCTCCTTCTCGATGGCGGCGTCGCACAGCTCATACCCCAGCTTTTGGGCCATTTTTTCGCAAATAGCGGTAATTTTCTGCAGGTTGGCGTTTTTCGCTGGCATGTCATGGTTCCTTTCTTGGAGAAAAATACAGAAAGAGCGGGATTACACCGCAAGATGGGGAAAACACAAGGGCACGAAATAAAGCTCCCGCCACCGCGTTCTCCTGCTTGCAGCTCCCACTCTTCGTTAAACCCTTCTTTCCCAAAGGATATTTGCAGCCTGATAGGAACCGCCTTTTGCCTGTTTCCGGCGGTTTCCGGAATTTAGTATACCATAGGACCACCGGAAATACAAGCGTTTTCCAAAGAAATATCCGAAGTTTCGGCAATTTGAAAAGAAAAAATCCCGCTTTATTGGGCATTTTATTTTGCCCCGCAGCGCTATGACTCCCAATCTCCTTTACTTTTCCCACTTTCTTAAAAACGCCGCCATGCCCTCCACGATCTTGGGGTATTCCGGCGACGCGGTGCACACGTGGGGCGCCTCGTCCAGCCAAAGCTGAGCCTTCACAACGCTGGATACGCCGTTTAGAATGATGCTTGGGCTGTCCGCCGTCACGGTTTTGTCCCCGTGGGACTGGACGGCCAGCACGGGGCACCGCACCAAATGCAGATTCTGGCGGGAGCGGCTCATGATAACGCTCAAGTGCCGCACGCTGGAGGTGGGATAGCTGTCGTAGCCGATATCATAATCCTGCAAAAGGCCGGGCCGGACGCCGTCCACCCGCTTATGAATCATGGGCTGCACCAGAGAAAGAACGGGCGAGAGCGGACGGAGCCGGTTGGTGCTTTTCATCGGGGCGGCGATGGGCACGCAGGCGTCCACCTCCATTTGCTCGGCCAGCATCAGCGCCAGGCACCCGCCCATGGAAAGCCCCGCCACGGTGAACCGGGCATATTTTTCCCGCATTTCCTGGGCGGCCTTCCGGCAGGCAAACAGCCAATCCTGCCAGGTAACGCCCGCCATGGCCGAGGGCACTTCCCCGTGGCCGGGCAGCAGGATGCCGCGCACCGCAAAGCCCCGGTCCCGCAGCCCTTCCCCCACCAGCCGCATATGCGCCGGCGTGCCCGTAAAGCCGTGAATGAGCAAAATGCCGTGGTCCCCCTCCGGAAAATCAAAAGGCTGGGCCTGGGGCAAGGAACAATCCTCCATATGCTTTTCCTCCCTTCTGCTTGAAAAAGCGCCGTCCGGGTTGATCCGGACGGCACAGGATATGCAATACAGAGAATGAGGATTACTCGGCTGCAGGCGCTTCCACGGCTTCCTGGCCGCCGCCCATCAGCAGGGTAATGAGGGTGGACACTTCTTCGGGCATGATCTCCGCGGCGCGGGCCATCAAGCCGTTCAGGCCGTTGCTCATCACGTCCATCAACAGGTTATTTTTCAAAGTGCCGTCTTCGTCCTGCATGAGCTGCGCCAAGTCGATATTTTCCTTGCCTTCGCCGGAAAGGTCCAGCGTCACTTCGCCGCCCGGAATCACCACGGTGGAAGCGGTGAGGAGGGGCTTTTCAGGATTCATGTAGAACAGCTGCGCGTCAAGCTTCATATTTTCGCCGTTAGCCAATTCGATTTTGGCGCCAACGTACATTCCCTGAGCGGTCAAATCGCAATCCACGGCATAGCCGGCTTCGGTGGGAGCCACCAGCACGCTCAGGCTCATATCCTGCGCGGGCGCTTCCACGGAGACCTGCACATAATCGCCGGTGACGAGCACATTCACTTTTTCGCTTTCTTCGGTTTCGGGGACGACGACTTCCGTAATAACGTAGGTCACGCCGTCGGTGCTGTTGCCCTCGTCGTCGGTGTTGGCGTAGGCGTTGCACACCACTTCGGGAAGGGTAATAGTGGTTTCATCGGCAATTTCCACGTTCGCGCCGGAAGCGGCCGCGGCGGAAATCAGGGAATTGAAGGTTTCATCATTCTTGATCTGCTCCACCAGGGTTTGGAGAGCGGCCTTGATGGCGTCGGTGTCCACGTGGACGGGCATCTTGGTGTTGAAGGTGTAATCCAGCTCTTCAAATACAAATTCGCCCTTTTCGGGTTCGCCCATGGTAACGGCGCTCGTGCAGGCCTGGGCAAACTGGCCGATATAGCCGGTCATTTTTTCCATCAGCTGGTTCATATCCACGCCGGGAACGCCCTGAGAGAGCTGGCTGGTCAGCTGCTCCATCAGCTGCTGAACGGTCTCGTTGGACACAGTGACGGTGTAGCTGGGAATCAGATTGCTGGCAAGAGCAAAGCCGTTTTCCGTCTGGCCGCACACCACGTTCAGCACTTCCGCGCCCTTGAGGAATAGCTCGTACTGCGCGGCGTTGCCGGCGATGACCGTCTGTTCAGTGGCGTTGTTCACCAGAGCGATCACGGCCTGGGCGATGGGCAGCATGCTTTCATCCACGCCGAACATGGGCAGCAGGCTCATCGCGGCTTCCGCATCGATGGTAACTTCTTCGGTAATGGTCATGTTGGGCAGCTGCAGCGTCATGGCGGGCGCCTCTTCCTCGGCCAGGGCGCCGAAGCAGCCCAGCGCCATCATGAGCGCCATCAGCAGGGCAAGCATTTTTTTCATTTGAAATAACCCCTTTCTACATCATCCGGCTTGAATGCGCCGGTCTTTTCAGTCCGCCGCTTTTATGGCGGACAAAGTGCACATAGAAATTGTGCTTATGGATATATCATACCATGAATTTTAAATTTCCGCAATGCGCTTTCCCCATAAAATAGCGGTTTTTAACCCGGATTTCCGACATTTGAGCGGTTTTGCGCAATAAATGAATAGCTGCGTTACCGGGGCGCCACGGTGGAAAGATTGGTAAAATTCACGCCCAGCAGCAGAGTGGAAAAATAGGAAACGGCCCGCTGGGTCCAGCTCTGGGTCACCGCGCTCAGGGCATCCCCCGCCAGCAGGTCCAGCCGCATAGCGCCATTCAGGGAAGAAGGGGCAGTATAGGCAAAGGGCGACACCGTGCGGCTGGTCAGCACGGCGCTGATGGAAGCGCCGCTGTCCATATCCCGCCAGGTCAGGCTGCCGTTGAGCTGGGTGGCGGAGCGCTTGGAACTGCCGGAGGACATGGCCGCTTCCAGGGTCAGGGACTGCTCCGGAAGCTCGCTGCCGGACTTGGGGCGGATGAGCAGGGAGCCCTTGATGTCACGGGTGAACCGGTCGGTGGAAAGAGTGTACACGTCCTCCCCCGGCTCCCACATCAGGTTGTAATCAAAGGCGATGGTCCTGCGGCCCACGGCGGCGTCGCTGACCACAAAGCCGGCCTTTTCTTCCTCAGGCAGCACAATTTCCACCGCGCCGGTATAAATCATTTCTTCGCTGCCCAGGCAGGATATGTCAAATTCCTTCCCATCGTTCAGCGCGCCCTGGAAGCGCCAGCTCTGGCCGCCTTCGCCGGGGGTAACGCTGATATTCAGGAAAGAAAGAACGCTGTTTTTCGCAAAGGGCAGTTCCACGCTGTCCAGCAGGGCGGACCCGGCGGCGTCATAGCGGCGCACCACCTTCACTTCGCCCTCCAGGGCCAGATTATCCAGCATGGCAAACAGACTGTTCATCATGGCGGGCTGCAGGTAAGCCGCCGCTTCCTGCGCCGTAACCACCTCGCGAAGCAGGGTGAGCAATTCGCTGTCAGAATAGAAATCCACCATCAGCTGCTTAATCTCCGCCTTCACGGCCTGGGCGGGAATGCGGCAGGACAGTTCGGAATAGGCTACGTTGTTTTCTCTGCCGGTGGAGAAGGAGGCATAGCCGTTCAGCCACAGGCCCAGCTTGGTTTCATACTGGGCAATGCGGTCCGCCGCGCGGTCCTTCCATTCCTTGGGCGCGGTCTCCACCGCGGCCACCACCCGCCACATGGGCGGCCAGGCATTATCGCTCCTCAGAGCGCTTTCCATCAGTTCCGCCACGTTCCAAGTGCGGGCCGCGGAATAATACACGTTGTCGCCGCCCAGCAGCGTGCCGCCGAAGGCGATCAGCTTATCGTCATACATATAGGTATGCCGGGCGCTGGCCTGGCCGTCCACGCTCAGGGTCAGGGTCGCCTGGCCCTCATCCTTGTTGGCCGTGGTGGCGTGCTCCAGGGAAAGGTTCAGCCGCGGGGCCAGGCTTTTAAGCGCCGCCCACTCCGCCGCGCCCATGAGCGCGGTGGAATCGCCGGTGACAGCCAGGGTAACGGTGCCCCGGTAGGCCGATTCCTTAAAAGCCTGCTGATAAAATTTTTCCTCCAGGGTGTAGTCCTCCGCCACAGCGGATACGGCGGCCAGCGCCATCAGCGCGGCCAGCAAAAGCGCCGCCAATCGTTTCATTGTTCATCCTCCTCCACGGTCCAGTTTCCGTCCTCAGGAATTGCCGGTGTATTGGGCTCCTGGCCGTAAGCTTCATTCTGCGCGGGCACGGCAGGCCCGTTCATCCATTCGTCGGTGCGCAATTCATGCAGCAAAAGCGTCCGTTCCTCCTCCGGCAGGCTGGACGCCAGCCTGGCCACCGCGCCGGCCAGCGGCGCAAGCTCCGCGGCCACGGCGGCCCTGGCCTGGGCGCTGCTGAGCGGCCGCAGGTCCTTGGCGCTTTGGGCGGCGGGAGCGGCGGAAGCCTTCAGCGCCGTCAGCGCCGCGTGCACGCTGCCCTTCATCGTTACCTTGGAGCCGGTCTTTTGCTGCACCTGGATATCGCCCTCCAGGCCATTGGAATCAAAGGTCAAATCCGGGGAAAGCACCCAGGTGGTCTTTACCTTGTTTTCCGTGGCCGTCAGGGTCATTTTCCCGGTCCAGTGCTCGTTTTCCTCTTTCACGGTGTTTTTCAGCGTCCCATTCACCGTATAGGCCACGGTTGCCTTGTCCTTGGTTTTGGTATAGCTGCCGTCCGTTTCCAGGGTGTTCAGGCCATTTTTGCTGGTCAGCTTGAAGCCCAGGCTGCCTTTTAAGCTGTCTTTGCTCCCAACGCCGGCCAGGGTCATGGACACATAGCCGCCCTTATCCTTGGTGTAGCCGCCAAACAGCGTCACCTTCCGCTTGTCCTCTCCCCGCGCGGCCTGGCCGGTAAACTGCATGCCCATATCGCCGCCTTCCTTATCCAGGAAGCGCTTGAACCGGCATTCCCCGGAAAAGACCAGGGAAGAAAGCGTTTCCTCCATGGCGGCGTACAGGGAAAGGTTGTCGGCCAGCGCCTGCTTGAGGGCGGGAAGAACGGCGTTGAGCACATCCTCCCACGCTTCGTTCAGCTTTCCATCCCGGAACACATAGTTCACGTAGGACGCGGAGGCCGAGGCGTTTTTAATGGATGTGGGCTCCTTCACCGTTTTGGGCGCGGCGTGGTCCGCCAGGGCGGCATACAGCCCCGGAGCGGCGGCGGCATACAGCGCGGGCAGCCGGGTCACATCCGGCACGGGCTGGTCCCGTCCGGTAAGCAGGGCCAGCGCGTCCTGGCCTTCGGGAGAGGTCAGGTAGGCATTGCCGGAGGGCGCGAAGGTGGTCAGCGTATAGCCGTCTCCCCGGCTCACCGAGGCGGAAAACAGGCTTTCGCCGTTCATCACCGCTTCCGCCCGCAGCGATTTCCCGGTGGACAAAATCAGCTTAAGCCCTGAAAGCCATTCATTCACCGTTTCCAGGGATTGCTTGCTCACCTTGCTCCAGCTCTCCAGGCTGCCGCCCAGCTCCAGCGTCACGTCCCCGCTTTCAAGCTTTTCCCAGCGGGGAGAAAACTCCGCCAGCGCCGCGGCGCTTGGCGCGCACAGCGCCAGGGCGCACAGAACGGCTCCTATCCTTTTCCAAAATCCGCGCATGGATTTCACTTCCTTTCGGCTCCCTAACCATAAGACGATGAGCCTAATCAATTTCTTGCAATGAAATTGGAAATTTTCCTTTTTTTATTGAACGCCCGCCGCCTGACCCTTCGGAAGCCGGTAGGCCAGATAATTTGCCTGCGGCAGCTTTCTTTATTATTATACCGCAGATTTTACAAAATGAAAAGAGGCGGAAGGGGCCTTTTGCCGTCCGGCGAGAAAAAAGGGCGCGAAAATGCCCGCCGGGGTTTCCCCTGCGGGCAAAAAGCGGAAAATGCGTTTGCTTTATTCGGTTACGAAAATTTCCTCCGCGTCCAGCACGGCGCCGCTTCCTTCCTCCACGGCCACGACGGTGATATACTGGATGGGGCCGACGCCGTCCACCTCAAAATATCCCTGGCTGTCCACTTCGCCCACGGTGCCCATATAATAATTGCCCGCGATGTAGAAGGTAACGCGCACATGCAATCCCTTCGCCTTGGCGCTTCCCTCCTGAATCAGGCTGCCCTGCACCGCCTTGCCGGTGTAGGATACGCCGGAAAAGCTGTAGCGGGCCTTCTCCGGAGAGGGCGTTTCGGGCGCGGCGGTAGGCGCCGGGGTAGGCTCGGCGGTGGGCTCTGCCGTGGGCTGGGCCGTAGGCGCCGCGGTGGGCGCAGGCTGCTTTTTTTCAAAAACAAGGGCGCCGTCCAGCTCTGTGTCGTTCAACTCCAGCACCAGCGTGTCCGTTTCCGGATCCACTGACAGGAAAGGCGCGGGAACGCCGTCCAAATACAGCATCCCGTTTTCATCCGCCGTCCAGGCGCCTGTGCTGTCCTCTACGCCATCCATGCCTTCCGAGCTTATATTGATTTCGCCGTTTTCCTTAATCTGGATATACACCTTGAAATCCGTTCCCGTCAACTCGCTGAATTCATCCGACTCAAAGTACACTCCCAGAATATAGACGCCCGTCATTTCCCAGTCGCCCACGTAGGCGTTCGTTTCGCCCAGAGCGGGCGCGGCAAGCAGCAGGCAGCAGAGCAAAGCCAACAGGCACATTATTTTCCGTTTCATTTCCGTGCACCTCTTTCTATTGTCCTGGTACGAAATTCTTCCTTCTGATATATAGGCTATATTCAGCGCAAAGTCAACAGAAATTGGAAAATTTAATACAACGGAAATGAAACTGAAAAAAATGCGGCGCTTACCCCAAAATTTCCGCTATTTCCTCCTCCCGCAGGGTTTCCCGTTTGATGAGGGCGTCCGAAAGCGCCTCAAGCGCGTCCAGGTTCTGGGAAAGGATGCGGCGGGTTTCCTCCATGGCCTGGGCAAGCAGCGCTTTTTTGTCCTCTTCCGCATCGCCGGATTCGCCCATCATGAATTCCCCGGCCATGGCGGAGGCGATATCGCGGGCCTTTTTCAGGTCGTTGGCCGCGCCGGTGGTCACGTTTTCCCAGCCCAGCAGCATTTCCTCCGCCGCCCGGCCGCCCAGGGCGGCGCAGAGCATGCCCATCAATTCCTGCCGGGTGTGGAGCAATTGGTCGGGCTGCACGCTCATGGAATAGCCCGCCGCGCCGCGGGAGGAAGGAATGATGGTTACGCGGGTCAGGCGCGCCTTGGGCAGCAGCCGGCGGGTAATCAGGGCGTGGCCCGCTTCGTGCCAGGCGGTCACGCGCTTTTCCTCCTCCGTCATGCGGCGGGGCGAATCCTCCCCTACCGTGACGGAGCAAAAGGCCTTCTCCACATCGCATTCCAAAATCTGGCCGCCGCTTCGCCGGGCCGCGCGGATGGCGGCCTCGTTGAGCAGGGTTTCCAGCTGCGCCCCGGAAAACAGGGCCGTCTGCTCCGCCCACCGCTCCAAAGAGACGCTTGGAGCCAGCGGCTTTTTCCGGGCGTGCACCTGCAATATTTTCAGCCGCTGGGCGCAGTCCGGCAATCCCACTTCGATGCGCCGGTCAAACCTGCCTTCCCGCAAAAGAGCCGGGTCCAGGGTGTCCAGGCGGTTGGTAGCCGCCAGCACGATCACTCCGTCCTCCCCCGAAAAGCCGCTCATTTCCGTGAGCAGGGCGTTCAGCGTCTGTTCCCGCTCGTCGTTGGCGCTGTCCCGTTTTTTGCCGATGGCGTCAATTTCGTCAATGAAAATCACGCCGCCCCCCGCCTTCCGGGCTTTGCGGAACAATTCCCGTACCCTGGACGCGCCGACGCCTACGTATACCTGCACAAAATCCGCCCCGCCCATGGCGAAGAAGGGGGCCTTGGCTTCCCCGGCCAGGGCGCGGGCCAGCAGCGTTTTGCCCGTGCCCGGCGGGCCGTAAAGCATCACGCCCCTGGGCGCGCGGGCTCCGTATTCCCCAAATTTCCGGGGTTCCTTTAAAAAATCCGCCAGATCGCGGATGCTTTGCAGCGTTTCGGGCGGCACCGCCACATCCTTTAGCGTCACCTGCGGCACCCGCTCATCCACCTGTACGGCGGCGAACTTTTTAAGCCCCGCCGCGCCCCGGTCCCGCGCTTGGGCAAAAAACAGCAGGGCAAGAAGCAAAACGGCTCCCAGGGCCAGGCCTGGCCCTGCGCTTTCCCGCTCCTGCACCTCAATATTCAGCTTCAGCAGCCTTTCCTTGCCGTCCTGAGCGCGGGGATCGGGCGTTTGGGCTTTCGCGCCGTCCTTGAGCGTCACCTGCCACATGTCCCCGCCGCCCATCGCCACCTTGTCCACCAGGCCTTCTTCGGCCAAGAACCAAAAATCCGGGTAAGAAAGGGTTTCAGGCGTATCCCTGCCCCCTTGAATGAAAAAGAGCAGGCATAAAACGCCCACCATGGCAAACACCACCGGGCCCATCCAGCGCTTTTGCTTCATACACGCCGCCTCCGTTTCCTGTTTCTGTGCAGCTTTTGTGTATGCCCACAGTATACAGGCCGCGGGCGGCGCCGTCCATGGTAATTTCTTGTTCCTTTCCAGCAAATAACAGATTAAAGCCAGCATCTGCCTGGAAAGAATGAAGGAAAGAAACTGCGTGGGAGGCGGTGCAGCGTGCGAAAGGACGCATGGTTTCATTCCGTCCGCCGGATGGATAAAAAACAGGACAGCGAAAGCGAAAAAGACGTAAAAAAGCTGGATGGCATCCGTCGCAGGGCGCTGAAAAGAAGCCTGGCCGCCGTTTTTTTCGCGCTCCTGCTGGGCGGCGCGGCGGCGTTTTATTTCGGGTTCGGCGTAGGCTCGTGGCAGAAATTGGATATTCATAAAATCGTTGATCTGCCTCAGACCGGCATGATCTACGACCGGAACGGAAGGTTCGTGGCCAAAATTCAGTCCGCCCAGGACCGGGTGAGCGTGCCCCTTTCCTCCGTGCCAAGGGACGTGCAAAACGCGTTCCTGGCCGCGGAGGATTTGCGGTTTTACCAGCATCCCGGCATCGACCCCGTGCGCATATTCGGCGCAATCCGCTCCAATTTGCGCTCCGGCGACTACGCCGAAGGGGCCAGCACCATCACCCAGCAATTGATTAAGCTCAGCCACCTGAGCGCCCAAAAAACCATCGCCCGCAAGCTGGAGGAAATGTACCTGGCCCTGCAGCTGGAAAGCCGGTATTCCAAGGATGAAATATTGGAAATGTACCTGAATTTCATTTATTTCGGCCGGGGCGCTTACGGCATTCAGGCCGCGGCCCAGGCCTATTTCGGCGTGGACGCCGCCCAGCTCACCGCCGCCCAGGGCGCGGCGCTTTCGGCGGTTATCAAAGCGCCCTCGGCCTACGCGCCCCACCTGCATCCGGAGCAAAACCGCCAACGGCAGGAATACATCCTGCGCACCATGCGGGAAAACGGCATGCTGACGGAGGAGGACTACCTTGCCGCCCTGGCAGAGGACGTGACCCCCGTCCCCCAGGCGGAAAAAACGTATCCTTACGGCTGGTATGTGGACGCCGTGCTGGACGAAGCGGAAAGCCTGCTTTCCATGCAGGCGGAAACGCTGCTGGGCGGAGGATACCGCGTGTACACCGCGCTGGATACCGAGCAGCAGGCCATCATCGACGGCCACTTTGAGCCGGAAGGCAATTTTCCCGCCAACGCCGCCGACGGCACCCGGCCCCAGGCCGCCATGGCCAGCGTGGACGTAAACAGCGGCGCGGTGCGCGCCATCGTGGGCGGGCGGGAATATACCGTGCAGCGGGGGCTGAACCGCGCCACCCAAATGCGCCGCCAGCCCGGCTCTGCCTTAAAGCCCCTGGCCGTGTACGCCCCCGCCATTGAATACCACGGCTACATGACCGCCAGCGTGCTCAACGATACGCCCCAAAAATTCGGCAATTATTCTCCCCGCAACAGCGGCAACCTGTACTATGGCAACGTAACCATCCGCACCGCGCTGAAAAACAGCCTGAACGTGGCGGCGGTGTCGCTTCTCCATAAGATCGGCGTGGCCTCCGGCCGGGAATACCTGCAAAAAACGGGCATTGAGCTGGACGACCGGGACTGGAACCTGTCCCTGGCCCTGGGGGCTATGACCTACGGCGTTTCCCCGGTGCAATTGGCCGCCGCCTACGCGCCCTTTGCCAACGGGGGCACCTTTTACCCGCCTTACTTTATCGAACGCATTGAGGACGCGGAGGGAAACGTGCTCTACCGCCACGAAACGAAGGGCGAAAAAGTGCTCTCTCCCCAAACCGCCTACCTGATGACCAGCCTTTTGCAATCCGTCACCTCCTCCGGCACCGGGGCCAAGCTTTCCCAGGCGGGCACGCCGGTGGCGGGCAAAACGGGCACGGTGAATATGACCGGCGGCGGCAACCGGGATATTTGGATGGCGGCCTACAACAGCCAATTGTCCACCGCCTTCTGGATGGGCTTTGACAACCCGGACAGCGCCCATAAGCTGCAGGGCTGGGTTTCCGGCGGCGATTTCACCGCCGCCATGGCCACCCGTTTTTTCAAAAGCTATTACGCGGAAAAAGAAAAGCCCGCCTTTCTCAAGGCGGACGGCGTGGTGTGGCTGAATATCGACGTGAAATCCATTGAGTGGGCGGGCGAGCCCATGCTGGCCACCTCGCTGACGCCCAAGGCCTACAGCGTAAGCGAAGTGTTTCTTTCCTCCAACCGGCCCACCAAAAATTCCAATGTGTGGAGCGCGCCCCGCACGCCCTCCGCCTTCTACGTCACCCACAACAGCCAGGGAAACCCGGTGCTGGTCATCACCGCGTCGGACGCGGGGCTGTACCGCATCCAGCGGGACGCCATCGGGGAGTGCATCATCCTGAACGAGCTTTACGGCAAATCGGGCGAAACCCTGTATTATACCGATAAAAAAGCCCAAATGGGGGTGGAGTACACCTACCGCGTCATCCCCATCAACGCCGAATTGCTGAATAACGGCATCCTATTGGAAGGCAAGCAGGCGGTGCAGGTGGCCAGGGCGAAAGCGCCCTCCGCAGGGGGCCGGCTGTGGCAGGATATTTCCGAATTGCTTTTCGGCGGCCCAACGGAGGAAAAGGAAAGCGCGGACGCGCTGTCCCTGTTCTGGCAGTCCGGCGATTGACGAAAACTCACCGTTCTTTTTCCCTTTGCATATGCTGGCATTGAAACCCCAAGCGCAAGGAGGGAATGATGATGAACAAAGAAAACCCGTCCGCCGTTTCCCCGTTTTCCGCTTTGAGCTATCAGGAGCAGCAGGACCGCTGGCTGGAATGGCGCTCCCGGCAATTGGATTACCGGCCCGTGCCGGAAAGCGGCCAGGCCCTGGAAGCCCCTGCCGCCGCCCCGCAGCAAGCCTCCCTGCCGCCCATGCGGCTGCCCAATATGCGCATTCAAGCGCCCAGCCGCCACCGGGAGCTGGACCAGGTGCTGATCCGCCACCGCCAGGCCCTGCGCCAGGCCGGGGCCTTTCAGCCCACCGTCAGCGGCTGAAAAAGCTCGTGATCTCTCCCCAATGGCGGAGGACGCCCAGCACCAGCAAATGGGCGGGATACGCCGCGTAGCTGACCCATTGAGGCAGGAGAAAACGGCCCTTGGAGGGATAAATGATAAAGGGCAGGGCCAGGACGCCCCAGAACTGAATGCGGAAAATGGCCGAAAGCAATTCGCCCGACCGGGGAAGGAAGGGGATGGCGTCCGGCAATGGGACGCCAAACAGCCGGGCAGGCTGGGAAGAGCCCTGGCCCCAGAAAAGGCAGAAGGCGAACAGCGCGCCGGCGAGGGCGGCCCGGTCCTTCCGGCAGGCGTACAGGATTAAGATGAGCACAATGCCCTTCCAGCCGTAGCTGTAGTTCAAATTGGGCACGCAGGCCAAAAGCACCGCGGCCGCCGGGCCCCAGTACCGGCTGCCCCATTTGTTCCAGCGCACGGCCTCCAGCGCCGCAAGGCCTAGCAGCAATTCAAAGAAAATGTTCAAATCGCCCCATTTATGGGTCATGGCAAACACATATATAGGCTGGGAAAGCACGCCCACGGCAAGCAGCCGCAGGGCGTATTTCCATGGGTTTTTGGTGTATTCCACCCCCACGCACAGGCACCAGGCAAACAGCGGGAAGGCGATGCGCCCAATGAGCCGCATTTCCAGCACCGTGGGAAAAAACACCACGGACACGTGGTCCACGATCATAAACAGAATAGCGAACAGCTTAAGCAGCCCCGTGTTTTCATTTCCCGCGGTGCGTTTTCCCAAAGGAACGGAGGATAATTGCCGGTATGCGTTCATTTTTTGCCTTTCGATCAATGCGATCAACGGTTGTTCAGCCCTCAGGCGCCGTTTTTTACCCTGCTTGATTTCGCCGCGGCAAAATGGTATAGTTACAAACGAGGTGATAAGCGGTGCTGAAAGCGGAAGAATACATGCGCCAGGCGCTCAAGGAAGCGCGGCTGGACGAAAACGAGGTGCCCGTCGGCGCGGTGGTGGTGTATGAGGGCCGGGTAATCGCCCGCGCCCACAACGAGCGGCAGGAAAGCCGCCCCTTCGCCCACGCGGAAATGCTGGCTATGGAACGGGCCAGCCAGGCGCTGGGCCGCCGCCGGCTGCATGGCTGCACCCTGTTCGTCACCCTGGAGCCCTGCCCCATGTGCGCCGGAGCCTTGATGATGGCGGAAATGGATGGCTGCGTGTTCGGCGCGTACGATGAACGCCAGGGCTGCTGCGGCAGCGTGTATACCCTGCCGGAGGACCCCGCCTTTTTCCACCGCGTTCCCTGCGCGGGCGGCGTGCTGGAGGAAGAATGCGCCGCGTCCCTGCGCCGTTTTTTCGAGAAAAGGCGGCCCCAAGGCACAGTATAGCACCTTTTTCCGTTTTCTGGCAAGCGTTCCAGCGCGGGAAAAAAGAATAAACCGTGAACAAGATGTAACTTTCCTTTTATGTTGAAGAAAAATGCTTGCGAATCCCGCCCGGCTGTGACATAATAGAAAAGTAAGACGCCCCGCGCTGCGGGGAGAAAAGTGAGGAACCTGTATGATGAACAATTTTTCCCGTTTGCTCTCTTTGCTCGCGGCACTGGTGCTGGCGCTGAGCTGCGGCTTTTCCGCCTTGGCGGAAGATACGGAAAGCGATCCCGTTTTGGCCACGGTGGATGGCGAAGCCATTACCAAAAGCCAGGTCATCACCACGCTGAATAACATGATCGCCGCCGGCTACGCCCAGGAGGGCGATTACAGCCTTGCCATTGAATATATGATTCAGGACAAGGTGCTGGCGGCCAAAATTCAGGAATTGGGGCTGGACCAATTCACCGCGGAGGAGGAAGAAGCCCTGCGCGCCGAAGCCCACACCGAATGGGAAAACGCCATTGAATCCTACGTAAGCCATTTCCTCACCGAGGACACGGAGGAGGCCCGCGCCCAGGCCCGCCTGGACGGCGAAGCCTACTTTGCCTCCTACGGCTACAGCGAGGAAAGCCTGTTTAACAGCCTGAAGCTCAGCGCCGCCTACGACAAGCTGGAGGAAGCGGTGCTGGAGGGGAAGGATACCTCCATCAGCCAGGAGGATATCCGCGCCGATTTTGAGGCCACCGCGGCCCAGCATCAGGCCATGGTGGAGGACAACGTTTACCTGTATGAAATGTACCAGAACTATTACGGCATGGATTTCTGGTATGTGCCGGAGGGCTACCGGGGCATCATCCATATTTTGATGAAGGTGGATGACGGCCTGCTCGCCGCCTACCAGGAGGCTCAGGCCTCTTTTGAGGAAAGCGTGACGGACGAAGCGCCCAACGGCGACGAAGCCCTTGCCGCCGCCCGCGATGATGCCTATAACGCCGTGATTGCCAGCAAGCAGGCCGAAATCGACGATATTTACGCCCGGCTGGCAAACGGCGAAAGCTTTGCGGACCTGATCGCCCAGTACGGCGAAGACCCCGGCATGACCGATCCTTCCCGCCTGGCCAACGGCTACGAGGTGCACAAGGACAGCGTGGTGTGGGACCCCGTGTTCACCTCCGGCGCGTTCAGCGAAAAAATGCAGCAGCCCGGCGACACCTCCGACCCCGTTGTGGGTTCCTACGGCATCCATATCCTCCACTATCTGCGGGATATTCCCGGCGGCATCGTGGAAATGACGGACGAAATCAGCGCCGAAATCGAAGAATCCCTGCGCACGGAAAAGATCAACTCCTTCTACGCCGAGGCCCTGGAGGGCTGGATGGCTGAGCACGACATCGTGTACAACCAGGAAGCCATCGACGCCCTGAGCGCCGCCCAGGAAGAAGCGGCGGAATAAACG